>JAMOAF010001164.1 GCA_023621895.1 Planctomycetota bacterium | reverse complement strand
AGGTTGGACGTTGTGCCGTCGTCGAACGTGACCTCCTCGCCGGAGACGCGCCCGAGGGCCGCGTAATACACGTCCCCCGTGCCGGGCATCGTCCCGCCGCCGCGGCCAGCCCAACTGGCCGTCAGTTCGCCGGTCATCCCCGCAACCGTGGCGAACGAGGCGTACACCGTGTCTTCGGCGTCGCACTCGACACGCTGTGCCGGGCGGCCTTGTTCGTCGCGGCCCCAGCGGACCGGTTCGACAACGACGGTTCGAGCCTGAATGTCCTGGATTTCGCCGGCCAGGGCGCGGATCAGGTCAAAACGATGCACGCCCACGTCGAGCGAGATTCCGCCCCCCTCCAAGCGCCGGTGGCGCCAGGGCGTGTCGGCGACGACGAGGTTCGGCGCCCAACGCGCTCCCACGCTGCCAATCAGCATGATTTGCAGGCGCCCGAGGCGGCCGGAGCCGAACAGCCACTGCAAGTGCCGCGAGCGCGGCATGTACCTCCCGCTCTGGAACACGCCGAGGACCCGCTGGCGCGATTCGGCCAGGTCGCACATTCGCCGGGCGGCCCGGACCGAGACGGCCATCGGCTTTTCCGTGAGCAGGTCCTTGCCCGCACCGAGCGCGGCTTCGGCCACCTGGTGGTGCAGCGCGTGGCTCGTGAAGTCGTTCACGGCCGTGACCGGCGCTTCGGCCACCATGCGGCGAAAATCGGTGTAGACGCGGACCTCGACGTCGTCCTGGAAGTCGGAGAGATACTCGTCGGCCACGGCCAGCGGATCGCCGGCGAACTGGCTGACCGCCGCCCGTTGCGGCGGGCCTTGGCCCCGCCGCAGATACATCCGGGCCTCGTCCTCGGAAAGCGAACAGAGGGCCGTGATACGGAAGTCGTCCACGCCCGCCTCGCGCAACAGCCGATAGCCTCGCAAGTGCGCGGCCATGATCCGTCCGCAGCCGACGATCCCGATCTGAATCATCTGTGACCTCCCGGTTTATGAGTGGATCGCTTCCCGGCAACACGGCTCACCCCCAGCCGTGCAGACCCGCCCTGCCTTCCGCCGATAAACGAAAGTTGTTACACGAACCTGGTGAGGCCGGGCATGGCGACCGGGTATTTTCCGTCGGGCCCCGGCAGGGTCGGCGGCGGCGCGTCGAAGGCGTAACGCTGCGGCGACAGGTCCAACTTCGACTGCTGCATCTGCTCCCAGGTAATCTGTTGGCCCGTGTAGCCGGCCGTCCGCCCGAGGATCGCGATCAGCGTGCTCTGGCACATGTAGTCGCCGTTGTTGATGGTCTTGCCGGCGCGGATCGCGGCGAACATCTCGTCCTGTTCGACCTGGTGCATCGGCCGCAGGCCGTCCTTGCCGGCTTTCTTGACGCCAAAGCCCGACAGGTCTCCCGCTTGCTGGCCGAAAGCCCAGTTCGTCTCGCCCTCGATCCGCCCCTTCTGCAAGTCGCAGCGCCCCTTGGTGCCCATCAGGACCTCGGAATAATCGTTGTAGCAGTTGCGCTGCTGCCGGGCCAAGGCGTACATCCGCGCGCCGTCGGCGTATTCGTAGACCACCGCGTGGTGGTCGTAGATGTCGCCGTACTTCGGCTCGATCCGAACCTGGCGCCCGCTCGTCGCCCAGGCCTTCGCCGGCGGCTTGTCGCGCATCGCCCAGGAGCACTTGTCGATGCCGTGAATCTGTTGCTCCACGTTGTGATCGCCGCAGAGCCAGGTGAAGTAGTACCAGTTGCGCATCTGGAATTCCATTTCGGTCCACTCCGGCTGCCGCGGGCGCTCCCAGAGGTAGCCGAGATTGCGGGTCGTCTGGATGGCCACGATGTCGCCGATCGCCCCGTCGTGGACCCGCTTGATTGTCTCGCGGATCACCGTGTCGTAGCGCCAGCAGAGGCCGGACACGACGCACAGGTTCTTCTTCTTGGCCAGTTCGCAGGTGGCCAAGACGCTGCGTACGCCGGTTGCGTCGACGCCCACCGGCTTCTCGGCGAAGACGTGCTTGTTCGCGGCGATCGCGGCCGCCAGGTGCAAGGGGCGGAAATGGGGCGGCGCGGCCAACAAGACGACGTCGACTCCGCAGGCGATCAACTCCTTGTACGCATCGAACCCCACGAAGCAACGCGCCGAGTCAACATCGACCTGGTCTGGATGCCGATCGCCGAGCGCCTTGAGGGTTGCCTGGACCCGATCGGCGAACGCGTCGGCCAAGGCCACGACGCGGACGCCCGGATCGGCGTTGATGGCGTTCGAAGCGGCGCCGGCCCCCCGGCTGCCGCAGCCGACCAGCCCGACGCGGAGGATATCGCTGCCGGCCGCGTGCGCGCTCCGCCGCAGGGCCAGGACACTGCCTCCGGCGGCAGCCGTAGTGCATAGAAACTCTCGACGCGAGATGCTCATGGTCTCCTCCCGGAACGTGTTGCTGCCTGTCATAGCCGACGCCTCCGGGTTGACCAACGGGAGGCCGGAGAATTGCGGTTTCCCGTTGGCTACCCGGGATGATTGGCCGAGCAGCGCTCCCCAAGTGTTGAAAAGCAGAGTTTCGCATCGTGAGCGCCGGAAAATCAATAAGTAAGTGCGCAAAAAAAGTAAGAATTTGCGACAGGGCCGCTCGGATGCTACGATCTGGGCCAGGAGACCAAGTGGTGAATGAATCCGGCCGCCGGCCCAAATCGCTACGCGCCACGTCGATCGAAAAAGCGTTGCCGCACGTCGCTGTACTGGTTGATACGGCCACCGGTTGGGGCCGCCGCCTGGTCCGCGGGGTTGTCAACTACAGTCAGCGCGGGTGCTGGTACTTGTGGATCAAGTCGGGCGGGCAGGAGTCGCCGCTCTGGCTGCCCCCGGACTGGCGCGGCGACGGAATCATTGCCCGCATCGGCACGCAGGCCGCCGCCCGGCGGGTCCGCGCCGCCGGCGTGCCGGCCGTCAATATCTCGGCCATCGAATTGCCGGCCGTCGATTTTCCTCGCGTGGCCACCGACCTGGTGGCGGCCGGCCGCCTGGCCGCCGAACATCTCTTGGACCGCGGCTTCGTCCACTTTGCCTATTATGGACTGACGCATCGCGCCTATGTCGATCGGCACTACCATGGCTTTGCCCAGGCGGTCGCTCCCGTCTGCAACGACTGCCCATTTTTCGGGACGACGTTCGACGCGGGCGCGGGCGCGCGGACGGCCTGGAGCACCCGGCAGCGAGGTCTCGCCCGCTGGCTCAACACGCTCGCCAAGCCGGTGGCCGTGGTCACCTGGACCACCGAGCTGGGTCGCGAGTTGATCCATGCCTGCCGGCGCGAGGGTCTGTTGGTGCCGGAGCAGGTCGCCGTCTTGGCCGCCGACAACGATGATTTGCTCTGCGAGGCCTGTAGCCCGTCGCTCTCGGGCATGGCGCTGACGTCCGAGCGGATCGGCTTCGCGGCAGCCGAGCTGCTGGATCGGCTGATGGGCGGCGAGCCCCCGCCCGACGGACCCTTGTTGCTCGAGCCGACCGGCGTGGTGGCGCGCCAATCGACCGACACGCTGGCAGTCAACGATCCGGACCTCGCTTGCGCGCTGGCCTTCATCCGCAGCCATGCGACGGAACCGATCCGGGTCCAGGACGTGCTCCGCGAGGTCCCCGTTTCACGGCGGTGGCTGGAGCGCCGCTTTCGCGAAGTGTTGGGCCGCGGCCCGGCCGCGGAAATCCGCCGCGTCCGCCTGGCACGGGCCAAACGCTTGTTGGCCGAGACCGATCTGCCGATCCCCGAAGTCGCCCGGCTGGCCGGCTTCAGCTCCCGCGAATACCTGGCTGCCGTCTTCGCGTCGGAGCTCAACCTCAGTCCCCGCCAGTACCGCAATCGCATCCGACCGCGCCGCTAAGGCGGATTCTCCTCGTAGAACGCAGTTCATTCCGCCTTCAGCCGCACTGGATCGGCAAGACATGGGCAGCGGAAGGGGGTACAATGCCTTGACCAAGGCCAGGGGCACGCGCAAGACGATCAAGATTCCGGAGACTGCAAGATGGCAAGGTTTCTCTGCAACGGCTGTTCTTCAATCGCGATCCGCGCGATGAGGATTTCTTCGCGCTGGGGCTCTCAACACGCCTTTGCGAGGATTCCGCGCGGCCAATATCGCCGCGCGGCGATGGAGACGATTGGCGCGTGCATCGTCGCGTTTTTTGCCGCGCTGTGCCTGGCAGCCGACCCGCCCGGCAACCCGCCGACCCGAACCTGGCCGCAGGCCTACTCGATCGATCGAGACGAGGCGTCGGGTATTCTGACCCTCCGCACGGCCTACTACACCGTGGAGCAGGACCTGAAGAAAGGGGGCGTCCTGACTCGGATCGCGCTAGAGCACGGCAAAGCGGGCAACTTGCTCGCAGGGCCGATCGCAACCCGAATCCGGGATGCAAGCGGAGCGGTCCTCACGGACCTGAAGGACACAAGCCCGCGTGTCACGCTCCGCCGGGAGGGGCTCGCTGAAATCGTCACCGTCGAGAGCGCGCTCAAAGGCGAAGACGGCCGTGCGTCGGACGTGCGTGTAAAGACCACGCTCCAGTACCGCTGGGGATACATCAAGATCCGCAAGGAGCTGCTCGCTCCGGCCGGGACCAGCGTGCGCGAGGTCTGTCCGATCTCCACCATCCTCGCCGGCAGCCTTTCGAGTTACGGTTACCGCAAAGGGTTCACCGAGGAGGACGGCGAGCCGGCGTTTTCGTTCGGGAGCAACGTCTGGGGGAAGCTGCGTCCGGATCATCCCTCGGACCAGGCTCTCAAACTCAGCCATCCGCCGCGATCGATGATCTTCGTCGACGGCGGGCGGGAGGGCCTGGAGTGGTTCGCCGGCTCGGACCTCTCGCAATGGGACCTCGGCGTTGCCGGCCAGCGCCAGGCGCAGTGCCTGCTCGAGCGGAGCGAGTCTCCAGCCGGCCTGGCACTTTCGATCGCGCCGGTCTGGAGCCCCGAGGCGGCGGTGCCCCTGCCGGACGGCTGCGTTTTCGACTTCTACCTGGCCTTCCCGATTCTCGACGGCCGCGCGCATCGGCCGTGGCTCCATACCACGTTCAACCGCAACCGGGGCGATTGGGTTTCGACGGAGACGATTCTCCGCTGGGCCGAGAAGGGGGTCCAAACGGTCCATTGCCACAACGACGGCGACTATTACGACGACGGCCTGTTCTGGCGCGACGGGGCTTATCCCCCCTACCCGGACATGGACCGCTTCGACAAGGTGCTGACCGATTGCCGCCGCGCCGGCATCCGGTCGGCGACCTACTTTTCGAACAAGGAGTTGCACCCGAGCACCAAGGAGTTCCAGGAACACGGCCAGGAGTGGGGGCGGAAGGACCGCAAGGGGAACCTTCGGCACAATTTCTACCGCCCGCAGCGCGAGTTCGGCGCGCAGATGTGCCTGCGGTCCGGCTGGCTGGAGTCCTTGAAGCTCTCCATCGACCGCGTGCTGAAGAACCACCCCCTCGACGGCGTCTACTACGACTGGAACGTCGCCCTGTATTGCTGCAATCCGCTTCACGAGGCGGGCGCGGACCAGGCGGCGGCCAAGGGGCACTGGGACATCGACGAGCTGCTCGACCTGATGGAGTGGACGCGGCAGCGCGTCGGGCCGGCCGGCCTGGTGATCATTCACAACACGACGACCCCGATGTTCGCCACCGAGAATTTCGCCGATTACGTGGTGGCGACCGAATGGGGCTACGGGAAATGGGCGGACCAGGCCCCGCCCCTCGAAGACCTGCCGCTGGAATGGTCGCTGGCGGGCGCGGTCCCGCGGGGCGTGATCAGCTACGGCGTGCTCAACGCCAAGTCGCCGCGGCGGCTCCACCGCCTCTTCGCCCTGGAAGCATTCCTGGGCGGCGTGACCCCTTGGCCGGCCAGCGAGGAGACCTTTCAGTTGACTCCGCTGCTCGAGCCGCTCGGCGACATCGCGTCGTACCGCTTCGCCGACTGGCGGAACCAGGCGGTCCAGTTATCACACGACAAGTGCGCCTCGGCCGTCTACAGCCGCCAGGGCGAGGCTTACCTGCTCCTGGTCAACCTGGATTCGAGCCCGCACGAAGTCGCCTGCGTGCTCCGCCCCGACAAGCTCCCTCACCCCTTGGCCTCTCCGCGGACCGTGAGGCTGGCCGGCGGCGCGGCAACGGCTGGTGCGACGCTGAACATCGGCGATTTGCTCGGCGGCGGCCTCAAGCTGACAATTCCCGCCGAGGATGCGATCTTGATCCACGTTCGCTAACGTCCGGCGGGCAATCGGCAGCCCGCGCGGCTCACGCGCTCGCCAGGCACCGCTTGAGGTACTGGATCTCCCTGGCGAGCGCCGCGGTCCGCTCGCTCTCGGCGAGCTTGCCGAGCGACTCATCCTCGATGTTGAGGTCGTTCTTGTAGCCGGCGCCGCGGAGAATCTTGACGACGCGGTGGAAATCGATGTCGCCTTGATCGATCGGGCAGGAGAATTCGCCGTACTTCCAGCCCATCGGCCGCTGCACGTCGCGCTGGTCGGCCGGATACTTGATGCTCTTGCAGTGCGTGTGAAACACCCTGGGGGCAAACTTCTCGAACAGCCCGTAGACCTTCGGGAGCGGGTGGCCGAACCAGTAGAAATTGCCCGTGTCGAGCGTCAGGCCGAGGCGAGGGGAGCCGACGCCGGCGAACAAGGCGTCAAGGAACTCCGGGTCGTTCGTGGTCTTGCCGTGGTTTTCCACGCCAAACACGATTCCGGTCGATTCGGTGGCCGCCATGACCTTCTTGAGCGTCTTGATGGAGAACTGGAGGAAATCGGAGGCGTCGACTTTGCGGTTTACGACGTCGATGCGGATCGCCGGCACGCCCAGTGCCTGGGCCGCGCGGGCCGCTTTGGCCGCCCACTCGATCTCCGCTTCGGGCTGGACATCGAACTTGTTGTGCATGGCAAACGCGGTGATCTTGCAGCCGGCGGCCTGCATGTCGGCCTTGAGCATGGCCAGGTCGTCCGGCGTGGCGGCGGAGTATTTACGCGTGGGATGGAACAGCCGGGGCAGCGACATGTCCTCGGCGATCGTCGCTTCGACGCCCTCCGCGCCGATCGACTTCAGGGCCGCCCAGCAATCGGCCTGCTTGACGTGCGAGAGCGTGGCGTCGCCGCAGGCGAGCGCAAGTCTGGCACTTTTCTCGCCTGCCACCGCGCCGCGGGAGAGCATGGCGGCGGTGGCCGTGCCGGCCAGCAGGCGACTGGAGTGGTGGAGGAAGTCCCGGCGGGTAAAGGATGACATGCCAGTAGGCTCCTGTTGCTGAACGTGGTGTGAATGGATTGTGCTTCTTCCCTCTTGCAGCCCGCGGCGCTTGCCCGGCCGCGACTGCTGCGCTGCCGTTTGCGCCGGTGCAAGCGGTCATTGTAGCAACGCGAATGGTTGCGTCAAAATGCCTTCCCCTATCGGCTCTGGGAGCGTTAAACGAGTAGAGTAAGCCCCCCTGAAATGGCTGTCCGCCCCGCCCCGCGGACGTGTTATAATGAAGTCTTGGTTGCCGGAGGCTCTGTCCGACGAGGTTGCGGATGACGCGTGGGTTGTGGGCCTCGGCTGAACGAAGTCATGATCTTATGGAGACGCCTGTCGGGACACGGAAAACCGCTGCATGCCGTCGTCGAGTTCGAGCAGATCGCGGAAAATCGAGGAAAATCGAGGAAAAT
>JAMOAF010000657.1 GCA_023621895.1 Planctomycetota bacterium | reverse complement strand
CCGGTGAAGCTCATCACGCGGTCAATCGCTCGACTCCGATCCTTGCCGTGGAGGTGGTACGCCCGGGCGAAGAAATCGAGATACTCGCGGACATCGATGTTCGGATACGTCGTGAAATAGTCGGGCATGAAGCCCAGACGCTTGCGCACCCGGTCTGGGTCGTCGACGACGGAGAAACCATCGACGAAGGCGTCGCCGGCGTTGGGCAAATCGAGCGTGGCGAGAATTCTCATGCTGGTGGTCTTGCCGGCGCCGTTCGGGCCGATGTAGCCGAACACCTCCCCGCGCTGGACCTGGAACGACACGTTGTCAACCGCCCGCGTCGCTCCGAAAAACCGGTGCAATTGTCTGAGTTCGATCATTGGTTGCGCGCTGACCATGAATGTCGCCTCACCAGGTCCCCCAGATCAGGTGCACGGAGGCCTCCGGCTCGGCCAGTGGAGTGCCCAACTCGACTTCGGGGCCAGCGGCGGCGACCGCCAGGTAGCTGCGGCGAGGCAGCAAGCTCGTGGTCGAATTCGACCGCAAGACCTCACCGATGGTTTTCTCCAGAACGCTTGTCTTCTGATCCGGACCCGGGACCGGCGCGTTGCTGGAATACCACCTGCGGCGGGCGCGGTAGGCCGTCGCCGGGTTGCTCATGCCGGGCGGATAGGGCATCTCGCAGGCACGGATTGCGGCCTGAATCTGCGCCAAGGCCGCCTCCGAACCGGCGGCCTTGGCCTCCGTCTTCTGACCGGGCTGGAGACTTTCGGCCGAATAGAAGCTGCCGTCCGCATCGCGAATCAGGATGTCCTGGATTTCCACCGCCAGGCCGTTCTCGATCGGCAGGCGGCCCTTGGCCGGCGTTCCGACGCCGAGCTTCAGGTTGGTTTCTCGCGAGCGGACGGTGAGAAACTGTGCCGGGGTGCGTGAGCGCAGCCAACCGCTGGTCATCCGCTGGTCGCCGTACCAGGTCAGTTCCCGCTGCGTGGTCGTCCCCTCGCCCGGCACGGCAAGCAGCGGATAGACGGCCGTGTCGCTGGAAAACCGCAATCCCCGGCCCGGCGCCATGCCGCAGTAGTACGACAGCCGGCACCAGCACTCCGTCCGGCCCGTCGATTGATTGATGCGGGTGACGCTGCGGGCGCGGACCCGGGTCCGCAAGCCATCGGTATAGAAGGCGTAGGCGAACAGCGCGGCGGTGACCACGGCGGCGCTTGCCGGGACGGTGACGATGAGCAGATGGAGCCGCCGCCAGCGCCGCAGCACGAAGTAGTTGACCGGACCGATGCCGACGACGAACAGCGTGATCAGCACGCGGAAGGCATTCAGGGGCGGCTGGCCGACGCCCGGGATCAAAAATCGGTAGAATTCGGGGTTGTCGTAATGCTGCGAGAGCCCGTGGCGCTGATACCAGAGCGCCTTGGCGCTGGAAAGGTCGTTGAACAGCCAGGCCCAGAACGCCGGACTTTCGTCGAAGGGCTTATCGGAAACGACGGCAATCAGCGTTCCCATTTCCAGGGGCCGTGTGACAAACGGGTCGGTCTTGGGCGGGGTGCGAGCGACAGGTTTGCTATCCGGCTGAGACTTGGACTGGGGAGGAACCGATTGGGCCTGGATCAACTGCCCGTCCGGACCGATCGTTTCATACGGCCGCGGTTGCCGGCTGTCCGGAATCGGGTCGAAAGGCCCAAGCACGTCGTCGCCGATTCCCCGCATCGGCCGTCCCCAATTGCCTCGACTCGGGCGGGTCCAGTCCGCCGGCGGCTCGCCTTCCCGCGGCTGCTGTCCGGGAGGAAAGCCGATGGCTGACTCCAGGTCTTTCACGCGCTGCCAGGGGCCGACGCCGGAGACGAGCAGATTGCCGCCGGCCGCCGTCCAGGCGACGATCGCGTCGAGTACCGCCGGCTGTCCTCGCCGCAGACGCTGGAGGTCTTCCAGCGAGATGGCGATCAGGTCCAGCGCCGAGTAGTCGAGCCAGCGGTCGCCCAAGTCGCTGAGCGCGATACTTTGCAGCGTCGGCAGGGAGTAGACATTCGGTGTTGGGCTGTTCGGCGACTGGTATGTATAGGCCATGACGTCAGAACCATATTGATTGGCGCTGATAAAGACGCGGCCGACGTTCGCCGCGTTGGGCGTCTGAGGGCCGACGGCGAGAATGCGAGGAAATCGCTCTTCGACCGCAAAAGTCTGGAACGATCCGGAACCTTTCATACCCGGAATCGCCCGCCCGTTCTCACCCACTTCGAACTCGTAATTGTTGTGGCCGCTCAAGTAGGGCACGAGGATCGTCGCGGTCAACGGGCCGGAACCGGCCGGAATCTCGATGTCTTGGGCCACGCGAATCCGGGACGGGCTGCCTCCGTAGTATTCGAACGTCGTGAACTCGAAGGCAAGCGTCCGGTCGGCCGCCACCGGCATCGCGGGCGTGACGGTGACGCGGACAGGCCGATAGCCGGCGCCGTCGGGCCAGGTCGTCTCGACAAGCAGGTTCAGGCCCGGCCCAGGCAGCATATGGCCGGTGCCGGTCTGGGCGAGGCTCCGCGAGCCAGGGCCGATTGAGAGGGAGAGTAACAGGCAGATTGTTAGGAGCAACGAGCCATCCGGTCGCCGAATGATGGCCGCCCCGGCACGGCACTCGGCGGTACGGCGGACCTGCCGATTGGCGGTCATGGCGAGCCTCCCGGCGTTGGGTCGCCTTCGACGGTCGCGCCCGGCGGTGCGGCGGCCGGTTCGGCGTCGATCACGACGGCATCAATCGGGCTGCCGGCAAAGGGACTCTGGGGCGCGGACGGTGCAAAGGGGCAGGCCGCCGGCGGTCCGCCGGCGGCCGCGGCGATGCGCCGCCCCCCCGAGCGAGGAGATACCAGCGAAAACACCCACAAAACACCGAACAGGCCGGCTCCGGTGCCCAGCATGATCACAAGCGACGCCAGCCCCATCGAGATACCGATGGCCCAGCCGTGTCCCCGCACGGCCAGGCCGACAATCGAGAACAAGCCCGCGGCCAGCGCGGTGACGCCAAGCATCAGCCGGATCGAGAATTGCGGGAGGAGCTTCATACCCCTAATTTTCCCAGATGGACCCGTGAATGCAAGAACGGCGCGCCAACGGGGAGAACGCGCCCACCGGCCGCCTGTCTGTTCGCCGCCGGCCGCCAGACCCTGGGCGATCGCTCGGCCCATCCCGCTGGCGGCGCCGGTTATGGCAACGATTTTTCCTTCGTTTGCATCGTGGTCGTTTTCCTTTCTCTTAAACCGGCGCGAAGACTCAATCAGCCGCTGGCAGAAGACAGCCTGCACTCTCTACAGCGACCTGCTCTCGCACCCGGGAATCTGTAACCGCAAACCTCCACCGGAACTGCCTCTTTCGAGCGAGGTGCGCGGAGTGGACGGTCGCGTGAACCGCACGGCCTGTAGCAGGGTGTAACCTGTGACCCGCCTCAAACGCGGGGCAAGCCCACGCGGCTAACGGCCCAAGCGCGGGGCAAGCCCACGCGGCTAACGGCCCAATCGCGGTGCAAGGCCTGGGCGGTTGAGAATCGTGTCACCGGGCGGCTGAGGGCTGGCGGCTGATCTCTTCCAAGCCCGCCCGCATCGTCTCGGCGATTCTCTTTGCCGTCTCGGCCGACTTGCCGGTGTCTTCTTCTCCCCGCAAGGCGGCCAAGAGACTGGCGCCTCCCGGGCCGTTGGACCAGCCGGTGAAGAGGATTCCGAGCATCTTGCCGGTCGCCCCTTGGCGCGAGGCGCGGATCATTGCCACGCACGCCTCCGGCGTTCGCCAGGTTGCCGGCAGAACGCGGAAGCCTTTTTCCTGGAAGAACCGGATCGAGGGGAAGGGCTCTTGCTGGCCCATCCTGCGGTAGGTCTCGGGTGGTTCGTAGTGCCAGTCGCACAGGATGATGTCTTTTGGCACGCGGTCGATCGCGCGGTGCGAACCGGTCGCACTGGCTTCCCATTTTCCGTAGCCGGTGGCGCTGGAGTCCAGCAGGCGATCGCTCCACATCAGCATCTCCACGCCCCGGGAGCCGACAAGATGCCCATGCAGCTCGTTGACGACCTTGGCAAACAGCTCCCCCACGTCCTTGCCCTTGCACCGCGGGCAGTCCTTGTCGCCGATCAAGAACACTTCATCCATGCCGACGTGCATCGCGTCGGCGTCGAAGGCGTCGATCAACTCGTCGAGCAGGTCGAAGACGACCTTGTTCACGTCCGGGTGCGAAGGGCACCATTCGCGGCAATAGATCTTCTTGTCGTCGAGCGGAATCGAGGGCGTCTCGTCGAACTGCGGATACGCCTTGAGCAGCGCCCCCGGCCTCGGGCCCCAGGATTGGTGCCCCAGGCAGTTCATCAGCGGGATCAGGCGGATGCCGTGCTCGCGGCAAACGCGGGTCAGCTCCCGGGCTTGATCCTTGTTCAGCCCGCGGCCCTGCAATTCCGGATGCGACGTGAACTCAAAGCCGTAGCCGACTTCCACAATCAGCACGTTGATTCCCATTGGGGCGAGCACGTCGGCAATCAGCGTCTTGGTGACCGGCAGTTTCTCCCCCACGGGACTCATCAAGTGGTAGGCTTTCCACTGCCGATTCTCGGCCTTCCACTTCTCCGACCAGGCCTTGCCGGCCAGTTCGGCGGCAAGTCCCGGCGCGGCGGCAGCCGCGCCGAACAGACAGACGGCGGCGAGCAGCGTCTTGTTCATTGTCCTCTCCCTCCCTACGAGCGTCCTGTTGAGTAAAACTGCCGGCGGGGCGGCGGCTTCTCGGGGTGGTTACCACCGAGCGTCGCTGTCAGCTATCATGATAGGGTCCGCGCCGCCGGGTGCAACCGCTGTCTCGGCTTGTGGGCGCTGCCCCGGTTTTCGCGGCAACCTTCGCGGTGCGACGGCATAAAAGCTTTCACTACCGCGAAAACAGGACCGCCTCGGCCAAGCTTGCCATGCACGTGGCCGCCAACCGGCCGGCGCACTTGCCAGCCGCCAACTCGTTCAGGATCGCATGAGGTGCACAAGATGAGACGCTTCCCCAGGTTCCGCTCGTTCTTAACGCTCCTTCTTCTGTTCTCGCTTGCCGCCCTCGGGCAGGCTCTGCCTGCGGCCGCTTTGGGCGGCGACCTGGTGCTCCGGGGGGGCGCGATCCATGACGGTTCGGGCGGCGAGCCATTGGCGGGCGACGTGGTCGTCCGCGGCGAGCGGATTCTCGCTGTCGGCCGTCACGAGCCACAGCCTGGCGACACGGTCATCGACTGCGAGGGACTGATCGTCGCGCCGGGCTTCATCGATCTGCACACCCACAGCGACTCGGTCCTCGGCGATCCGCAGGCGCGGCGCTGCCTGAACTATCTCATCCAAGGCTGCACGACGATGGTCACCGGCAACTGCGGCGGCGGCGCCGCTGACACGAGAGCGTACCTGGAGGGCATCGGCCGCAAGCGGGCCGGCTGCAACATCATCCACCTCGCGCCGCACGGCGCCGTTCGCCGCGCGGCGATGGGCGCGGCGCGGCGGAAGCCGACGAGTGAGGAACTGGCCAAGATGGAGGCCCTCGTCGACCAGGCGATGCGCGATGGTGCCTGGGGCATGTCGACGGGCCTGATCTATCCGCCGAGCAGCTTCGCCGAGGCCGACGAGATCACGGCCCTGGCCAAGGTCGTGGCGGCTCACGGCGGGATTTACGCGACCCACATTCGCGGCGAGAGCGAAGACCTGCTCGACTCGATCCGCGAAGCCATCCAGGTCGGCCGCCGCTCGGGGGCCCCGGTCCAGGTGTCGCATTTCAAGGTCACGGGTGTTTCCAATTGGGGGCTCGTCCGCCAGGCTGCGCAACTGATCGAGGCCGCTCGAAACCAAGGCCTTAAGATCACGGCCGACCAGTATCCTTACACGGCCAGTTCGACCTCGCTGACGGCCACCACGCTACCCGACGACAGAATCCCCGGTGGAACCGCAAATCTGGCCAGCCGGATGGCGGCCGACCCGGAGCTGGCCGCCAAGGTGCGAGAGATTGTCGGCAGCCGGCTCCGGCAATCGGAGGGAATCGTGATTGCCCAATGCAAAGCCCACCCCGAGTATGTCGGCAAGAGCATCCGCCAGATTGCCGAGGAAGAGCATCGCGACCCGATCGACACCGTCCTCAAGCTGGTGGCCGAGGGCGGGGCGCAAATCGTCAATCATGGGATGTCGGAAGACGATGTCCGCTGGGTGATGCAACTTCCCTGGGTCGCGACGGGGTCCGACGGCAGCGCCCGGCCGATCAGGCCCGGCGAGGCGCCCCACCCGCGAAACTTCGGCACGTTCGCGCGCAAAATCGGCCGCTATGCAATCGAAGACAAGCTGGTGCCGCTTGCCCTGGCCGTGCGCAGCGCAAGCGGCCTGCCGGCCGACATCCTGGGGCTTGCGGATCGCGGCTACCTGCGGCCCGGCTACTTTGCCGACATCGTCGTGTTCGACCCCCGCACGTACCGCGACACGGCCACGTTCGACAGCCCCCAGCAGTACGCCACCGGCGTCCGTTGGGTCTTCGTCGCGGGCAGCGCGGCAATTGAGGACGGGCAGCCAAGCGAACAGCTCTTCGGCCGCGCCCTGCGGCACGCGGAGAAAGCGGTGGCAGAAACCAGGTAGACAAGGGTGGGAACGACGTGAAACCTGGGATGGTGAAAACCGGAGGACGGACAGGTTGCCGGTCTTGTTCCAGCCTGGAGAAACTGCGTAACCCTGTGGGTGTTGGGTCCCTGGGTGGAACGATCATGGGAGCTTTTGGGGCCTGCGCCGGGCCAGACCGCAGATTGACCGCCACAAACGCCCCCATCCGGCTTGCCCGGATGGAGCGCAAGGTTGACGGCTACCGCCGCCCGCCGCACCCACAAATTAGTGCGACCGCCTCCATCCGGCTCGTCCGGATGGAGCGCAAGGTTGACGGCTACCGCCGCCCGCCGCACCCACAAATTAGTGCGACCGCCCCCATCCGGCTCGTCCGGATGGAGCGCAAGGTTGATGGCTACCACTGCCCGCCGCACCCACAGGCCAGTGCGATCGCCCCCATCCGGCTCGTCCGGATGGATCGCAAGGTTGGCGGCTACCTCCGCCCGTCGCACCCACAAGTTAGTGCGACCGCCCCCATCCGGCTCGCCCGGATGGAGCGCAAGGTTGACGGCTACCGCCGCCCGCCGCACCCACAACTTAGTGCGACCGCCCCCATCCGGCTCGCCCGGATGGAGCGCAAGGTTGACGGCTACCGCCGCCCGCCGCACCCACAAATTAGTGCGACCGCCCCCATCCGGGCGAACCGGATAAGGGTGTTTGGCTGGATCGTGGGGGCGATCGGTGTTGCATCTAGACTCGATCCTGAAAAGCCCGCGCGAACGCACGGCACAGACATCTTCTTCGGAACAAAACCAGGAAACGCAACCGACTACTGACAGGCAAGCCTTTCACTATTCCGTTTGCCGTTTCCCCTGGTTCCCAAGCCGGAGCTTGGGAACGAGTCGGAGGCAAAGACTGAACCCTGAACCCCGGCACTGCGTTCCCAAGCCGGAGCTTGGGAACGAGTCGGACCGCGTCCCCAAGCCGGAGCTTGGGAACGAGTCGGAAGCAAAAACTGAACCCCGAACCCCGGCACTGCGTTCCCCAGCCGGAGCTTGGGAACGAGTCCGAAGCAAAGACTGAACCCCGAACCCCGAACCCCGAACCCCGACACTGCGTTCCCAAGCCGGAGCTTGGGAACGAGGTGAGCGCGAGGAGCATTTCGTGAAAACCCCGAGAATCCGAACCATTGCCGTTGCGTTGCTGACCTCTGGCTTGTTCGCAATCAGTGCGGCGCCCGGACGGTGCGAAGTCGTCCGCATCCAGGTCGACCGGCAGCAGGTGTTTGCCGGTGGTCATTCCTTTGGGCCGGCTGGGCCCTACGAATCGCTCTCGGGAAGGCTTTCCTTCGAAGTCAACCCGGAGCATCAGGCCAATCTGGGGATCACCGACCTTAGGCGGGCGCCGCGCAACGTGAAGGGCAACGTGGAGTTCTGGGCCGACTTCTTCCTGCTCAAGCCCGTGGACATGACCAAGGGCAACGGCCGCCTGCTCTACGACGTGCACAACCGCGGAAACAAGCTGGCTCTATGGACGTTCAACGACGGCTCGCGAGGCAACCAGCCGGCCACGCTCGAGGACGCCGGCAACGGATTCCTGTTCCGGGAAGGCTATACCGTGCTCTGGACCGGCTGGGATGGCGACGTGGTGGAAGACGGCACGGGGCGGCTCGTCGCGGGTCTGCCAATCGCGGTCAACGAGGATGGGACGCCGATCACCGGCAGGTGTACCGTCGAGATCTCGGTCGATGAAAAGTCCTACAGCCAGCCGTTCTTTCGCAGCCCCTGGGGGACTCCGGCGTCCTATCCGGCCGCCTCGCTCGACAACCGGACGGCGGTGCTGACGATGCGGCCGACGCAAGCGGACGCGGCGGTGGAGGTGCCCCGCGACGGTTGGGCCCTGGCTCGCTGGGAGAATGGAACCGCCGTGCCCGATCCCAGGAGCCTGTACATCAAGGAGGGTTTCCGCCCCGGGTGGCTGTATGAGCTCGTCTACACGGCCCGCGATCCGCGCGTCGCGGGGCTCGGGCTGGCCGGACTGCGCGACGCGGTCTCTTTCTTCCGGTATCACGAGAGCGACTCCGATGCGGCCAATCCCCTCCGCGGCCGGATCGAGTATGCTTATATCTTCGGCATTTCCCAGGCCGGCCGGCTGATCCACCATTTCCTCTACGAGGGTCTGAATCTCGACCTCTCGCAGCGCCCCGTCTTCGACGGCGCCCTGATCCACGTCGCCGGGGCCGGCAAGGGGCTGTTCAATCATCGATTCGGAATGGCCACGGTCTACGGGACATATCACCGGGGCTCCCTGTCGTGCGCCGATTTCTTCCCGTTCGCGCCGGTTCTCCAAACCGATCCGGTGACGGGCGAGAGCGGCGACTCGCTGGCTCGTCTTCGCGAGCAGAAGGGGATTCCGAAGATCATGTTCGTTCAAACCTCCACGGAATACTGGTCGCGGGCAGCGTCTCTCTTGCACACCGACGTCGAGGCGAAAAAGGACCTGCCGGTCGATCCGAATGTGCGAATCTACTCCGTCGCCGGGGCGCAGCACCTCGGCGCCGGTCCCACCGATCGCGGCATCTGCCAGAATCCGCGCAATCCGTTGAACGATCGCGGGCCCGTCCTCCGCGCCCTGCTGGTCGCGCTGGATCGCTGGGCCTCGGGCGGAGGCGCCCCCCCAGCCAGCCGCTACCCTCGCATCGATGACGGCACGCTGGTCGATCTTGAGACCTTTCGCCGACAATTTCCCAAGATCCCGGGCGCCGCGCCGCCGCGAGAGTGCTACCGGCCGCACCGGCTCGATCCAGGCCCACTTTGGCGTAGCCAGGGAATCGCCACGATCGTACCGCCGAAAATCGGACCGGCATATGAGACCCTGGTCCCGGCAGTCGACCAAGACGGCAACGAATTGGCCGGAATACGCCTGCCGGACGTCGCGGTGCCGCTGGCGACCTACACGGGCTGGAATCTCCGCGCGGAAGCCTACGGCGTCGGCGGGGTGCTCGCCGGGCTCGACGGCTCCTATCTGGAGTTCCCGCGCACGCCCGGCGACCGGCGAGAATCCGGCGACCCGCGATTGTCAGTCCACCAGCGCTACCCGTCCCGCGAGGTTTATCTCCAGAAATATACCGAGGCGGTCCGAGGGCTGGAAAAGGAGGGCTTTCTGCTCGAGCAAGACGCCGCCGAACTGTTGAAGACGGCGGCCGCGCGGCAATTTTAAATGAGCTTGCGTGATTCCGGGAGGAATTCATGAGAGCGTGATAGCCGCGTGGGC
>JAMOAF010000867.1 GCA_023621895.1 Planctomycetota bacterium | reverse complement strand
GGGCTTCGACCGGATCCGTTTGCCTGGTCCACTTCTGCAAGTCGCCCAGTTCTTCGTCGCTAAGGTGAATCGTCATTGGCATTCCGAACGCTCCCATGAAATGGCCACCCTCTAACCCATTATGACACATGACTTTCGTGAATGGCAACCAACAACCCGGGCCTCGCCAGCGCGGCTTCACGCAGGCTGGCGCCGCCGGCCAGGGCCGCCAGCCGAAGCTCGGGTGCGACCCGCTCGCCTTGCGGAGGGTTTTGATCCGCAACCCGCCAAACGCCGCGAGAATCTCGGCCAATCGGTCGTCCTGCATCGTGGCGAAGGTCTTCATGACGCAAGACTCCCGTCGCGGTTCCAGAGATAGTCGACCAGCGCGGAGGCGTCGCGGTAGTCGGGAATCACCAGGTCGGCGCCGACGCCGACGAGCCGCTCGCGCTTCCACGGGTCGGGCTTTCCGCTGCGGCCGGCTTCATCGCTGGCCACCGCCACGGCGGTGCCGCCCGACGCCTTGATGTTCATGATCTCCACGTAGCCGTCGCCGAAGCCCACCAGGCGGCTGCCATCGACCCGGTTTGCGGCCAGAATCCGCGCGATGACCATGGCCTTCGAGAAGGTCTTGAAGTCGTCGACGGCGCCGTGGATCTCCGCACCGAAGTACTCGTCGAGGCCCAGCAGGGCCGCCTCCTCGCGGACATAGTGCTCGTCGGTTCCGCTCGCCAGGTAGAGCCGCGCGCCGCGGTCCCTGAGGGCCTCCAGCAGGTCGAGCGCATGGGGCACGAGCAACTCCTGACGGGAAATTCGCCCGCTGCGAAGCCCCTCCAGACGCCCCTCGATCCGCCTCATCAGCAGGTCGTGATAGCGATGCTTGTACTGAAGGGGCGCCAGCGGCCGGCCGCCCCGCCGCGACACCTCCTCGGCCAGGCGGATCATCTGGTAAATCGTCTGCTTGCCGTTCAGTTCCATGACGAAGTCGAGGACCAGGTGGCGAAGCTCATCGGCCGACTCCTGCGTGCCGGTCTCCTGAAGAACTTCGACCATCATCGGCACCATCACTTCCGGCCAGCCCTCGCGAATCAGGCTCAACGTGCCGTCGAAATCGAACAGGACGTGTTCCGGACGCAGGCCTCGGTCGCGCCGGCGAATCACTTCGATTCCCGTGCCCGGCAAGAAACCAAGCGTCTGGCCAGCCGTCACGGTGGGCCGATAATCGGATTCATCTGCGGGGCCATTCATGGCCACTCCTTGGTTGTCTGCGGCGGTCTCGGCCGTCCGGCCTGGACTTGATACGAAATACCTCGACTCGCCAAGATGTCCCGTACCCCGCTGTTGTGGGGTGCTGGCACGGCCGGCCCCGTGCTGGAGCGAGGACCGCCTCGGCCGCCGGGGGATCTTGCCTGGGCTCCCACAAGCTGTTGTTCACGAGGTTTCAGGCCTCGGCAGGGTCCAAGATGAAAAGTCCGAGGTCCAAATTCATTCCTTTAAGCCCGATGTTCCCAGTCGAAGTCCCAGCCCAGCCCGCTCTTGGCAATTGGCCATTGATCCTTGAACCTTGCCCCGACTTCGAGCTCACCCGGTGTTCGCCCATCAATCTTTCTAATTCTGCTCAGCATTGCAAGGCCTTGACTTCGCTTTCGCGCGCAAAACAATTCGACAACACCGAGAAGATCAGGCAGTGTTGCGAGTGCTGAAAAACGCGGCATCGAGCCGATGTGTTTACATTCAGAAGACTTGAAATGGAGTGGTGAATGATTCGCGCAACCTTACCCGTCGTCCTTGTGATTGCCCTGGCCGTTACGGCTGGCGTTCTCCTGGCGCAGTACCAAGCTCCATCCGCCGCCGATTCGGCGGCGGGGCAACTCGCCGCGGCGAGTTCCCACGGCTCGGGCGGCTGCTGCTCGAAGGCGAAGGCCGGCGAGACAACCAACGTGTCGCTCGCTGCGAGGAACGCCGAGAGTCAGGCGGCCGGCCGGGCCTCGGGCGGTTGTCCGTTCGCTGCCGCGACTGAAAAGGAGTGCTCCGCCGTCAAGGCGGAATGCTCGGCGACCACGAAGGAATGTTCCGAAACGCAGAAAGAGTGCTCCACCAAGACGGGGTGTTCCGAAACGCAGAAGGAGTGCTCCGCTAATACGGAATGTTCCGGAACGCAGAAAGAGTGCTCCGCTGAGCAGTCCGCGTGCTCTGCCAAGACGGAGTGTTCCGGTGGGAAGGCAGCCTCGTGTCTTGCAGCCGCGAAATGCAGCAACCGAGAGAAGTGCCCAAGTCGGAGTGCTGCGGTCAGGATGCGGAAGTCAAACTTGCCGCGGACAGCAAATAATTGGAGGAGAGTATTTCGGGCTGATTCAATCCGTCAGCCCCAGGGTGCGGCGCTTTACGGCGTCCATGCCTTTCGTGTTGCGATCATCCCTCGAAATGATCCGCGACGCGCGTGAGAAACCAGGCCTTTTCGTCCCCTCCCGGTTGTGGCCGCGTTGTAAAAGGATTTTTTCAACGCGGCCTTTTTTTGCGCGCGGCGGACGAGGTGATTGGGACTGGGCAAGCCGGAGGTGGGAGGTTAGGCTGGCACGATGAAGAAGCCCGCTGCGGAAGAGCGCGGCGTTCCCAAGCTGGAGCTTGGGAACGAGAAAAAGGGGGGGCGAGGAAGAGAGGCTGGAGAAGATCGTGCCGACCGGAGGATTCCAAGCCGAGCCGGAGATGCTTTTCGCCTTCGACCCTCGGGGCGACTTGTTCCGCGCAGGCGTGGGGCTTCTCTTCGAGCGGCTCGGCGGGCACGCGCACGCAAGCCCCAAAATATCCCGGCGGGCAAACGCCGCGATTGTCCGCATGGCGTCGCAGCGATGCTCGCCAGCGCTTGCCGAGGAGCCGGGCCGCTTTCTCCTGGCCGTCGAGACCTACTACGCCCTGATTGTCAAACTCGCGACCCTGATGCTCCTCGGGCAGGACGGGCGAAAGTGTCCACCAGAAATCTTCGCCGGGCGGGGATCATGGCGGGATGTGCTGCGGTGCATGGAGTCGGGCCAACTGGGCGAATCCCTCGGTGTACGGGGGTTCCCCGAGACCCCTCAGTATGCCTGGTATCTGGATGCCTGGGAGGACCGCCTGGACCGCTGGGTCGATGATGCCGTTCGCACGCTGGCGACGGACCGGCTGGCCGGCTGTTCGGCGGATCCGGCCGCGGGCGCCGACCTGTTCGGCGGATTCTATCAATCGCTGCTGCCCAAGCAGGTCCGCCACGGCTTGGGGGAACACTATACGCCGATCTGGCTTGCCGACCATGTGCTCGATAGCGTCGGATTCGACGGCCGCAGCGCCGAGCGGATTCTCGATCCGACGTGCGGCTCGGGAATATTCTTGCTGCGAGCGATTCGCCGACTTCGAAATAGCGCAGCGGCGGCCGGCCGCTCCCCCCTGGACCTGATCGCCGGTTTTGACGTCAACCCGCTGGCCGTCTTGACCGCCAAGGCGAACTGTCTGCTGGCCGTCCGCGACCGGATTGCCGCGGGCGACGGCCTGACGGCGGCCCCGGTGTTCTGCCGCGACGTGGTTCAAGGCGAAGGACTGAAACGCCCATCGGAATCTCTGCCGTTGTTCAGATCGGAACAATCGCCGGAGTCTTGCCGGTTCGACTACGTTGTGGGCAATCCGCCCTGGCTTTGCTGGGACCATCTGGCGAGCGACTATCGCCGGCAGACGAAGCGTTTGTGGGAAGAATATGGCCTGTTTTCGCTTTCCGGCTCGGATGCGCGTCACGGCGGCGGAAAAAAGGACCTGGCGATGCTGGTGCTCTACGCCAGTGCCGATCGATTCCTGCGCGAGGGGGGAAGGTTGGGCATGGTTGTGACGCAGACCTTGTTCCAGACCCGCGGCGCCGGCGACGGATTCCGCCGATTCCGGCTGGGCGCGGCCGGAGCCCCGTTGGCAGTCCTGCGCGTCGACGACATGGTAGACATCCAGCCGTTTGCGACGGCTTCGAATTGGACGGCGACGATCGCGTTGGAGAAAGGCGAGCCGACCCTGTATCCGGTGCCTTACGTGCGCTGGACGCGCCCGGAGGCGGTTAAGGCCGGCGGCGCCTGCCTGGCTGGGAGTGATTTCCGGAGAGAGAGGCTAGTGGCCGAGCCGATCGATCCGTCGCGCCGGCAATCGCCTTGGTTCGTGCGGCCCGCCGACCTGGGCGTGGCAGTCGGCAAGCTCGTGGGACCGTCGGACTACACGGCCCACTTAGGCGCCAACACCGGGGGCGCCAACGGCGTCTACTGGGTGGAGGTGGTGGGTCGCGAGGGGGATGCGGTGGTGATCGAGAATCAGCCCGGCCTTGGGAAGCGGGCATATCCGGCGATCCGCTCGGCCGTTGAGCCCGACTTGCTCCACCCGCTGATCCGTTGGGGAGACGTGAGCCGCTATCGGGCCGCGCCTTCCGCCTGCCTTCTGCTTGCGCAGGATCCGACCGCCCGGCAAGGCATCGACGAGAAGACGATGCAAGAGAAATACCCGCGTACCTGCGCCTACTTGCGGCGGTTCGAGCGGCAACTGCGAGAGCGGGCCGCCTACCGCCGATACCAGCAGGCGGCGCCCTTCTATTCGATGTACAACGTGGGCCGATACACCGTTGCCGACCACAAGGTCGTCTGGCGGCGCATGGATCGCAGGATCCGCGCCGCCGTGGTCGGTTCGGCCGAGCTGGCCGGCGCGGGCAGCCGGCCGGTGGTCTGCCAGGAGACGTGCGTCTTGATCGCGGCGGAAAGCCGGGAAGAGGCCCACTATCTGGCCGCGCTCATGAACAGCGCGGTCGTCGATTTCCTCGTCGGCTCGCACAACGTCCGCGGCGGCAAGGGATTCGGTTCGCCGGGCATGCTCGAGTACTTGAACCTGAAAACCTTCGATCGCGCTGACCCCGTGCATCGGCAGCTTGCCGCGCTCGGTCGCCAGGCTCACCAGGCAGCCAGCCAGAACCGCGATCTTGAAGAGCTACAAAGCCGCATCAACTTCGCCGCCGCAAGTCTCTACGGCCTCACTCCGGCCGATGCGCGGGCGATCGCCTCGCTTGCCGAGACTGCCGGACGGTAACCGGCCGCGGGCCTCAGACGAGTCCCTGCGTGTGGATGTCCTCATTGGAAAGGAACTCCACCAGGTCGTCGCGCTTGCGCCAGACTTCCGGCATGAACGTGTCCTGGAGGTAGCGCCGGATCATCTGCTTGTGATCGCGGCTGATGCCCGAGGGCCCGACAATCTTGTCGAGGATCAGATTGTCGCCCCGGGCGATGACCGGCAGGGCCCAGCGGGGAGTCAGCTCGTGGCAGACAATGCCGCTGACGTAGATCGAGTCGGCCCCATGCGCGATTCGCAGCTCGATCAATCGAAACGCACCTTGCTGGGGAATCTGTTCGGTGTTCCGCTTGGCGCTGATCAGCCCGCTTGGCGTCTTGAGTTGCCAGCCGGTGCCGTCGCCTTCCCAGACCGCGATGATCCGCTGCCGATCGCAGATCAGGTACTTGTTGGGCGGCTTCAATTCCCTGGGAGGCTCGGCGACCGGCACCACCCGTGCGAGCCCTTCCGTCTCTTGAGGCGGTTCAAGCTGGACAACAGGCGTGTCCTCGGCGGCGTTGTCCGCCTGGGCCTGGACGGGGACCGGAGCGTCGGCCGGAGCGTCGGCCGGAGCCTGGATGAGAACGTCGTACCCGCACTTCGGGCATTTGCGCGTCTGGCCGATGAGTCTTTCCTTGGCATTTAACTTGCTTTGGCAGCCAGGACAAGTAATTCGCAGCATGGGTCCATTCTCCTCGTGTTGCCAGGCGCATCCGCCGCATCCCCATCCTCGCCGGCAGCCGTCTGGCAAGAGAATCTCAGCGTCGCCATCGGGGAGGAAACGTTTGCGTTGTCTTACCCGGCGATCGTGGCTGATGCCGGCTGTGGCAGCCGTTCACGGGCATTGCCCCGGGGCGTGAACGCCTAGGGCCGCGCAGGGCAACACCACCCGGAAGGCATGCCCCTTAGCCCCCATTTGCCAGCCTATCAGATTCCGCTGGGCCGGGCAAGAAAGTGCCTCGCTGCATAAGCTCTCAAGAGGGGACAATTACCCTCTAAATGGATGGCCTCACGTGTCGTGGCGAGTGAAAATTGGCAGTCTTTCCGCGCATTTTATGGGGGAAATACCACGCGGCAGGGGGGCGTGCGCTGGAACTGATTGCGTAGCCTCGTTCGATTGCTTAAAATAGGCTGACTTTGCGAGCATTCTTGCTTATTCCGCGTTCCGCAGTTCGGTTTTTCATGGGTGTTTCAATCGGCCGAAGCGACTTGCTGGACAATGTTTGAAATGGCGGCTCCGCGGGAGCCGGCCGCTGAGCCCGGTTGGACGCGGCGCCAGTGCCGGGCCATTGGCATTTTGGGGGCCGCCTGCTTTCACATCCATTTGAGGGAACTGCCAGACGGATAACGGATCGCGTTGGAGGGTATTTCGCCCCTGAGCCGCCAGTCTGAATTGGGCGGAAGTCTTCGTGCCGGTTCGCGTTCACCACTATAGCGGGAGTTTGAATCGCCGTGCCATTGGATCGATTGCCCGGGACTTTCTTTGGTCCTTCCACTCTCGTTGAATTGGTCCGCCATCGGGCCAAGTACCAGAGAGACGAGGTCGCCTTCAAATATCTGGTCGACGGAGAGGAAGACGTCGTCGACATGACCAACGGGGAACTGGACCGCCGCGCGCGAGCGATCGGCACCTGGCTCGAGGCGCACCATTTGTCCGGTGAGAGGGCTTTGCTGGTCTATCCGCCGGGGCTGGAGTTCATCACGGCGTTTTTCGGTTGTCTTTACGCGGGGGTCGTCGCCGTGCCGGTCTATCCGCCGCGCCGCAACCGCTCGCTCGAACGCATCCAGGCGATCGCCGACGACGCCGAAGCCAAGGTGGCCTTGACCACGAATGCCGTCCTGGCACGGATCGAGTCATTGATCGACGAGACGCCGCACTTGAAGGAAGTCACCTGGCTTTCCACGTGCACGCTTGCCGACGAGACGGCGGACCACTGGGAGATGCCGGATATCCACGCCGACACGCTCGCCTTCCTCCAGTACACCTCCGGCTCGACCGGCGCCCCCAAGGGAGTGATGCTCAATCACGCGAACCTGGTGCACAACTCGGCCTTGATCTCCTACGGCTTTGAGCACTCGCGCAGCGGCAAGGGCGTATTCTGGCTTCCCAGCTATCACGACATGGGGCTGATCGGCGGCATCTTGCAGCCGCTCTACGTCGGGCGGCCCAACGTATTGATGTCGCCAATGGCGTTCCTGCAACGCCCGTTCCGCTGGCTCTCGGCGATCACGCGTTTTCGCGGCACCACCAGCGGCGGCCCGAATTTCGCCTACCAGCTTTGCGTCGACCGGATCACCGAGGAGCAGATCGACCAACTCGACCTGAGTAGCTGGGAGGTCGCTTTCAACGGGGCCGAACCGGTCCGGGCGGACACGCTGGAGGCGTTTTCCAAGAAATTCGCCCGCTGCGGATTCCGGCCGGAGGCATTCTATCCCTGCTACGGCCTGGCCGAAGCGACGCTGATCGTGACCGGCGGCTGGGCCAAGATGGCGCCGGTGATCCGCGCGTTCGACGCGCAGGCCCTCGCGGAGGATCGTGCCCAGCCGGTCGCCGCGGCTTCGCCCTCGGCGAAACGCCTGGTCGGCTGCGGCGAGAACCTGGGGGACCAGCGGGTGGTGATCGCGGATCCGGAGACGCGCCGGCCGTTGGACGAAGGCTGCGTTGGAGAAGTCTGGGTTTCCGGGCCGAGCGTCGCCCTGGGGTATTGGCGCCGCCACGACGCCACGGAGGATGTCTTCAAGGCCCGGCTGGCCGAAAGCGGCGAGGGCCCCTTCCTGCGGACCGGCGATTTGGGATTCATCTCGGAGGGCGAGTTGTTCATCACCGGGCGGCGCAAGGACCTGATCATCCACCACGGCGTGAACATCTATCCGCAGGACGTCGAGAAGACCGTCCAGGAGAGCCACCCTCGCCTGAGAGCCGACTGCGGGGGAGTGTTCTCCGTGGAAGTCGGCGGAACCGAGCGGCTGGTGGTCGTTCAAGAGGTCGAACGCCATCGCGGCGTGGACCCCGCCGAAGTGGTCGACGCGATACGCCGCGCGGTTTCCGCCGAGCACGAGATTGGCCTGGACGCGATTCTGCTGGTCAAGGCAGGCAGCGTTCCGAAGACGACGAGCGGCAAGATTCAGCGGCACGCGTGCCGCGCCGGCTACCTCGAGGGGACGCTCAACACGGTCGCCTGGTGGGAAGCCGGCAAGCCTCTGGACACTCGCGAGGGGCCCCGGCGGCCGCAGCCGCCCAAACTGCCGGCGGCGCCGGCGGCGCCGCCGGCTTCCGCGGCCCAGAGCGCCGGCAACAACGGCAAGCAGGTTGCGGAACCAGCCCAGCCCGCACCGCGACACGCCAAGAAAGCCTCAACGACCGTCGATATCGTTCTGGAGGAGGTTCGCCGCGTCGCTCGAGAGCGAGCCGACGGATTGACGCTCGACGCGCCGATCACGGAGCTTGGCATGGATTCGCTCGAGCGGATGGAGATCGTCGCCGCTCTGGAGGAGCGCTTCGGCGGCCGGTTCCCGGAGGAAGTCCTTCCCGAGATGATTACCTGCCGGCAGGTGGTCGACGCGGTGGAGCGCTACCTCGGCGGAGTGGAACGCCCCGCGACGATCCGTCCCGCCCATTACGAAACTCCGGTTGAGTACTATCGGTTTGAAGCGTTTCCAGAGTACCTCAAGCTGCGCGAGGGGCTGAACCTGCTGGAATCGACCGGGCTGTCGCCGTATTTCAATGTGCACGAAGGTGTTACGCGCGACACGACGACGATCGGCGGCCGGGAGTTGATCAACTTTTCAAGCTACAACTACGTGGGGATGTCCGGCGATCCGGTTGTGACCGAAGCCGCCCAGCGCGCCTGCCAGCGCTACGGCACGAGCGTCTCGGCAAGCCGCCTGGTTTCCGGCGAAAAGGACCTGCACGGTGAGCTGGAGCGGGCGATCAGCCGGATGGCCGGAGCAGAGGACGCCGTCGTCTACGTCGGCGGGCATTCGACCAACGAGAGCACGATCGGCCACCTGTTCGGCCCCGGCGACCTGATTCTCCACGACGCGCTCTCCCACAACAGCATACTCCAGGGGAGTATTCTCTCCGGCGCACGGCGGCGGCCCTTCGCCCACAATGACTGGCAGGCGGCCGACGAGATCCTCACCAGGTGCCGGCATGAATACCGCCGGATTCTCCTGGTCATCGAGGGCGTCTACAGCATGGACGGCGACATCCCCGACCTGCCCCGATTCATCGACGTCAAGCGCCGCCATCGCGTCCTGCTGATGATCGACGAAGCCCATTCGATGGGCGTGCTAGGCGCCACGGGGCGCGGCATCGGCGAGCATTTCGGCATCAACCGGGCCGACGTCGACATCTGGATGGGCACGCTCAGCAAGTCGTTTGGCAGTTGCGGGGGATACATTGCGGGCACAAAGGCCCTCGTCGAGTATCTGAAGTACACCTCGCCCGGCTTTGTCTATAGCGTCGGCTTGTCGCCGCCAAACGCCGCCGCCGCCCTGGCTTCGATCCGCCTCTTGGAGGCGGAGCCGGAACGCGTGGCTCGCTTGCGGCACAGGTCGCGGCTTTTCCTCGAGCTGGCGCGAAGCCGTGGAATCAATACCGGCAAGAGCAAGGATTCACCGGTTGTCCCGGTGATTCTGGGCAATTCCATGCACGCTCTGCAACTGTCCAAGGCCCTCTTGGGCCGCGGGATCAACGTGCAACCGATTCTCTATCCCGCTGTCGAAGAAAGCGCCGCAAGGCTGCGGTTCTTCATCACCTCGCTCCACAGCGAGGAGCAGATTCGCACCACGATCGACGCGATTAGCGAGGAACTCGAAAAGATCAACCCCGCGCACCTG
>JAMOAF010001039.1 GCA_023621895.1 Planctomycetota bacterium | reverse complement strand
CCGAAGCTCATCGGCGACACGTGGACGACGGTCGTCGACAAGGGAGGCCGCTCGTGGGGACAGTGGCACCCATTCTTCGGCTCGTCGCACCCGGGCGGTGCAAACTTCTGCATGGCCGATGGCTCGGTGCAATTCATTTCCCAGACTGTCGACGACAAGGTCTTTCGCCGTCTCAGCCTGACGAATGACGGCGAATCGGTCAGCCTGAAGTGACCGCGACCGGTTCACCCGGCAAACGGCACGCGTCTTCAGGCAAGTGCCACACCGCATCACATGATCAATACGAAAAGGATTCCCTTATGAAGAGGCTTTCATACGCCCTCCTCGCGTTTGCGCTCACCCTGCCACTCGGTTGCGGATCGCCCCCCGCATCGGCGCCGCTCGACGATGCAGCCAAGGCGGAGATTGCCGAGCACGATGCGGCCGTCGATACCGCGGAATCGGCCCAAAAGTAGCGATTCGCCGCCGGCGACTGGTGTGCGAGCATAAGCCGGCTGCAACCTGCTCGGCGCGTGCTTTGGACATAGGACCTGGCACAATAGGCTGCAACTTCCCCGCGTCAGCCGCTCAGCTACTTTCAGCGCGCGCAGCCCGGAAGTGGCCGTGCGGCGAGGCTATTGCGCTCGGGTTATATCGTTGATCGCGCCTGGCCCGCCAATCACTTGGCGTGAAACTGCTGGATCATTTCCCAGGCCTCTTCCGCGGTCTCGGCGTAATGGAAGAGGTCCAGGTCGCGGTCGTCGATCGTCCCCTCGTCGGCCAGATACTGGAAATCGATGGCGTGCTGCCAGAACTCGCGGCCGAACATGATCACCGGCACGTCCTGCATCCGCCCGGTCTGCCGGAGCGTCAGCGTGTCGAACAACTCGTCGAGCGTGCCAAAGCCGCCGGGAAAGACGACGAGCCCTTTGGCGCGGAGCAGGAAATGGAGCTTCCGCATCGCGAAGTAATGGAACTGGAAGCAGAGTCCGGGCGTGATGTAGGGATTCGGCTGCTGCTCCATGGGCAACTTGATGTTCAGTCCCGCCGATTTCGCGCCCACGTCGAATGCGCCCCGGTTGGCCGCCTCCATGATGCCCGGTCCGCCGCCCGTGACGATTACGTGGTCGCGCCGGTCTTGTTTCTGGCAGGTTGCCGAGACGAGCCGGGCGAAGTCTCGAGCGATCTCGTAATATCGGCTCTTGGCCAGCAGGCGCTCGGCGCGCTGCACCTCGCGGCGCCGCCGCGGGTCCTTGGGCGTCTCGGCCAGCCGCGCCCTGGCGCGCTCCAGACGCTTTTCCGCCAACGCCGGTTCCACAATTCGCGTACCGCCAAAAACCACGATCGTCGAAACCACGTTGTGCTCTTCAAAAATCATCTCCGGCTTGAGCAGCTCAAGCTGCATCCGCACCGGCCGCAGCCGAGGGTCCGAGAGAAAGTCGACGTCCTTATAGGCAAGGCGATAGCTTGGAGAATGCAGAATCTGCTCCAGGCTCTTGGCGCGATCTTCATCGTTCATCCAGACGGCTCCCAAGTCAGAACCAATGGTTTTTCGGATGCTTTTATTCTTGTCCGCGTTCAGGGGTGAAACAACATGCGGGCAAACGCGGCCCAACCGGATATCCAGACGAGCGCCCAGGCCGCCATCCAGGCATCCACCCCCACCGTGCGCCTGCCGCCCGCGATGCGCTCCAAAACGCGGACGATCGCCCGGCAGACAATTGCCGCCAGCACGATCACCGCCGCCGGCTGCCAGCCGAGATAGAGCCCAACCAGGCCCGCGGACCAGGCCTTGGCCAAACCGGCCGGGCGATCCAGCAACCACCCGCCGGCAGCCCCCAGCACTGCACCCAGCGCCAGCCCGGCCAGGCCATCGAGAATTCCCGCGCTGGGCCGAGCGGCGAAGACGGCCGCCGCCTGGGGGTGCAAGTGGGGCCAAATCCAGGAGCCCGCCAGCCCCACCAGCAGACCCGGCAGGAACAGCCGGGCGGGTACGCGCCGCGCGTCGCGGTCGATCAGCGCCGAGGCCACCAACGTGCATAGGAGCAACAAGTGCCAGCCGACCAGCCCGGCCAGCTCGCCCGAGGAAAGCGCCGGATAGATGACTCCGTCGCCCACCGGCACGGGCCGAACCGGCAGGTTCGCGCCGCCGCTGGTCCCCTCGGCGATGACCACGATCAGGAAAATCGCCGCCACGAGCGCTTCCACCAGCGGATAGCGGATCGGAATCCGCGCCCGGCAGTCGCGGCACCGCCCCCGCAGGATCAGCCAGCCGAAGACGGGCACGTTGTCATGCCAGCGGATCGGCCGCTTGCATTTCGGGCAGTGGGAGCCGGGATGGCTGAGGCTCATGCCGGCGGGCAGGCGGTAGACGACCACGTTCAGAAAACTGCCCACGGCGCCGCCAACCGCCGCAACCCAGATCGCGATCACCCAGAAGGAAATCGATCCGCTCACAACGCCATCCCGTAAGTTGTTTTCCGCGAAAACCGGCGAGGTGGCCGGTCAGCGATTGCGCAGCCATCTGCTACAGCGGCCGCCCGGGCGACCACTCGGGGCGCCGACGGGCCGGCGGTTCGGGCTCCCTCCGGGGTATGGGTTGCTGGGCGACCTCCGCCCGAGGCAAAGGCCGGGCTGGCGGCTCCTCCGCCGCCTCGGCCGGCCCGATCGTCTCGTCCGGCGCGTCTGCCGAGCCGGCATGATCCGCACGCGCCGCTGCCAACCTGCGGGGTTCCTCCAGGGTTGACGCGGCGACCAGTTCGGTCGCGTGATCCGGTCGATAGGGATCGACCCGCGGCGTGGCCGTGGCGACCCATCCGGCCCGCCGCCCCAGGTCGACGGAAATTTCTCTGTCAGCCTCCAGGCGCCGGCCGTCCTCGGTTGTGTAGCGGACGAAGAGGTGGAGCCGCTCGGAGCGGGGCGGCTTGTCCGCGAAGGCCAGGGCGAGGTGCATGCCCGGGATGTCGCCATCAAGGAAGAGTTGCGCCGTTTCGTCGGCGGTCAGGTCCCAGCGCGCGACCCGCGCCGCCTCGGGCGGCGCGGCCGGGTCGATCAAGACCACGGAGACCGGCGCCGCCACGGCCAGCATGCGGCCGTTCTTGTCCCACGGTTCGAGGACCAGCCCGATCCCGTCGTCGCCGGGCCGCCCATCCATGTCGACGCCGCCGGCGTGCGGCGAGAGGGCGATTCGTTCGATCGGCGCGGTCTCCCTGGAGACTTCGGCGAGCGGCACGGAGAGCAATTCCGGCACGGCCAGCTCCTGTTGGAAGCCGGCCGGGGTGGCGGACGGCCCGGCGGTTTTCCGCTCCGCCGCCGGTCCGTTCGGGCCGGGCAGCAGCTTCTTGTCCGGCCCGCCAGGCAGCAGGGAATCGGGCACGCGGCCCTCGGGCGCGGCATCGGGCGGCAGTTCGATCACGGGCGGCCGGAACTGGTCCGGTTCGAACGGCAGGTCCGGCGCGGTCTTTTGATCGGCTTTTTTCGGCGCGGTCCGCGGCGCGGCGCCGGCGTCGGTTGGCGAGCGTTCGCCCTGTTTGGCGAGCTTTTCCCTAAGCGATTGGTTTTCGTCCCGGAGCGCTTCGATCTGGAACTGCATCTCCCAGAGTTTACCGTCGAGTTGGCGGTTCTCGCCTTCCAGGGCGGCAAGCTGCTGCCTGGGAAGTCGGCAGCCGCCGCTCCCGGCAAGCGCCAGCCAGGCTCCACAGAGGAGGAGTATCGAATAGGACCTCATTTTGCCCTCGCGCGCACGGTACCCCCTGAGAGCAAAACCGCATCCGTGCGTGATGAAATCGCTTTCCGTTGGTAAAACCGGGAACAGAAATCCCGTCTTTTCGGCAACGCTCAAAATCCGATCTTCAAGGTTCAAATCACCGGTTTCGGCGTCCTCGCATCCAGTGCCGGACCTTGTCCTCACTTGCCCGCCGCGAATTGAGCCTTGAAGCCTGCCGTGTTCTCCTATTCGCCGACCCGTTCAATCACCATGTCGATGAGCCCGTAGTCGCGCGCCTCTTCGGCGGACATGAACCGGTCCCGGTCGGTGTCGCGCTCGATTTCCTTCAGGTCGCGCCCCGTGTGCTTGATGAGAATCTGGTTCAGCTTCTCCTTGATCTTCGAAAACTCCTTGGCGTGGATCATGATCTCCTCGGCCGTGCCTTCCATGCCGGCCATTGGCTGATGGATCATGATGCGGGAGTTGGGAAGCGCCTTGCGTTTTCCGTGGGCGCCGGCGGTCAGCAGCACGGCCCCCATCGAGGCGCACTGGCCGACGCAGTACGTCGCCACGTCGCAACTGATGAACTGCATCGTATCGTAGATCGCCAGTCCCGCGGTCACGGAGCCGCCGGGCGAATTGATGTAGAGGTGGACATCGGCCTTGGGGTCTTCGGATTGCAGGAACAACAATTGGGCGACGACCGCGTTGGCCACATCGTCGTTGACCGCCGTGCCCAGAAATACGATCCGATCCTTCAGCAGGCGACTGTAGATGTCCATCGCCCGCTCTTCGCGGCCGCTCTTCTCGATGACGAATGGGATCAAGGGCATGGGCAATGTTACTCCGTTTCCGCGTAAGTCTTCTCGGGAGGGGTGGCGAGTTGGTCCGGTCCGTTTTGTTTCGCGGCCGTTTCGGGGAGGCGATCCGGCCGCGCGCGAAGCGGTTCCGCCCTCAGTCCTCTTCCTCGTCGTCGGCCCCGGCGACTCCCTTGGACTTGGTCAAGATGTCGTCGACGACGCCGTAAGTCTTGGCTTCCTCCGCCGTCATGTAGAAATCGCGATCCGTGTCCTTGGCAATCTGCTCGATTGGCTTGCCGGTGTGGCTGGCCAGAATCTGGTTCAGGGTTTCGCGGGTCTTGAGAATTTGCTGGGCCTGGATTTCGATGTCCGAAACCTGGCCGCCCACGTTGCCGTACGGCTGGTGGATCATCACCTTGGCATGGGGCAGGATGTACCGCTTGCCTTTGGTGCCGCCGGCCAGCAACACCGCGCCGCCGCTGGCCGCCTGGCCGACGCAGTAGGTTGAGACCGGGCAGCTCAGAATCTGGATCGTGTCGTAAATCGCCAGGGTGGCGTTCACGCTGCCGCCCGGCGAATTGATATAAAAATGAATGTCCTTGCGGCGATTCTCGCTCTGCAAATAGAGCAGTTTCATCACCAATTCGTTGGCGTTTTCGTCGTAGATCACTCCCTGGAGAAAAATGATCCTGTTCTCCAGGAGCAAGTCGCCGAGGGTCATCTGGCGCTGGCGCTGATATTCCCGGTAGCTCGCCAACGGATCGAACGTCGCTTGATAAGAAAGGCTCATGAGGGCTCCGACCTGAGACTGACATTTCCTCCGCGCGGACTCGCCCGCCCGCAGCCGGAACGCCACACGGGGCGCGCCGACCCGCCAATCCGCTCGCAGGGCAGCCTTGTGAATCCTGGTAAAGGCCAAGACTGTAGCGCAATCCGCTCATCCGCACAAGAGCACCATTGCGCAGCCGCTCAAAAAAAGCGGCCGAAAAGACCTGGAAGGACAAATCCGGGACGCTTCGGCGATCAACTCCTAAAACTCCCGTATTTTCGCGTTTTCCCCATCTCCCGCAGACGCGCGTGATTGGCGAAACTGTATAATCTGCTGCTACGGTGCGGGCGTCTCCTCCGAATCCTTGTCCTGGTCCGCCTTGGCGGCCGCACCTTCCGGCTTGGCTTCCGGGATCGCCGAGACGCCTCCGCCGGCGGCCCGGTCGATCGCCGAGGCCTCGGCCCGTTCGGGTATGAACGGCACCTCGGTGAACGTTGCCTCGGAGAGGATCAAGCCGATCACCTTGCGCTCGATGACCTGGTTTCGCAACGCGTCCATCCCGCCGCTCTTTTCGAGCCGGGCCCTGATCCGCCGGGGCGTCTCGCCGCTCTGCGCGGCGATCAGCGCGATTTCCTGTTCATAGTCGTCCGCGTCCGCGTCGATTCCCTGGTCTTCGGCAATCCGCTCGAGGATGAAGTGCTCCTTGAGGGCACGCGCGACCTCGACGCGGCTGTTTTGCCGGAGTTGATTCTCGTACGCCCGTATTTCGTCGTCGCTGAAGCCGCTCCGCTGCAACTCCAGGACGGCGCGCTGCATTTCTCGCTCGCTTTGGCGCTCCAGCAAGGTCGGCGGCAGTTCCCAATTGGCCGAGACGGTCAGCGCCGCCGTCACCTGCTCGCGAGCGCGGCGGTGCTGGTGGTACTCCAACTGGCGATACAGGTTGTCTCGGACGGCGTCGCGGAGCTCGGCTTCGGACTCGAAGTCGCCGTTCGAGGCCAGGAATTCCGGCGTCAACTCCGGCAATTCAAGCCGCTTGACTTCCAGGATCTCGAACCTTGCGGTCACCTTCTGGCCGCGCAGGGCGCGGTTGGGGGCATCCTCCGTCAAAGCCGCCTCGGCCGTGCGAGTTTCGCCCGCCTTGACCCCGACCATCAACTTGTCGAAGTCTTCAATGCGGCCGTCACGGAAGCTCAGCGCGGGACGAATCCGGATCACTTCCTCCTCGGCGCTGGAGAGGGTCTCGCCGTCATGCACGAAGGAGAGATTCGTGGTGATGTAATCTCCCGACTTGGCGGCGCCGGAATGGGGCACCAACTTGCCGAAGCGGGCCAGCTCTCTCTCGAGCGCCTCGTCGACATCCGCATCGGTGAACTCGCGGACCGGGCGCTCGATCTTCAGCCCCTTCCATTGAGGGACATCGAACTGGGGGCGGACTTCCAGATCGAATTCAAAGGTCATCGGGCCTTCGTCCGGAAGCTCGATCGCCTCAAACTTCAAATCGGGTTCGCTGATCGGCGAGAGGTCCTCCCGCTCGTTGATCTGGCCGATGCTGTCCATCAGCAAGGAGCTCTTCACCCGATCCGCCACGTCCTTGCGAAAGCGGGCCTCGATCAATCGCCGCGGAGCATGGCCCACGCGAAAACCGGGCACCTGCGCCGAAGTCATCAGATCGCTGAACTCGTTGTCGAAATACCGCTCGATGTCTTCTCGCGAGACCGTCACGGTGACGTGCCGTTCACAGGCCCCGCGCTCGTCGATCTTGACTTCGAGGGAAAGCGGCTGGGTTTCCTCTTCGGCCGACTCGCCCTCGGCCGTTTCCTCAACCGCAACATCCTCGGCGGGGGGGAGAGAATCGTCTTCTGGATGCTCGTTTTCAGCCATACTCGTGCCTGGCGGGAAAAAGCTGCCTCAAAGAAATGCAAAGAGCGGGTGATGGGATTCGAACCCACGACAACGACGTTGGCAACGTCGTGCTCTACCAACTGAGCTACACCCGCATCGCCCGGATTGCCCACGGCCAAGCCGCGCCGGCCGCGATGCGATCCGTGAAGAATCGAATTATAGGGCAAGCCCGCAGCCTTGCAAGGCCGCGCGGCGCCAAATTCAAGTAGAACGAATGCTCCCCGGGCCGTCAATGCCCCCGCCGCCTTCGGCATCAAGGTCCGGCGACTTGGCATGAACCAGGACTGGCGCCTACCCTCTTGAGCGTGCGCGGCCCCGTTTTCAGAAACGCTCAAGGCTCAATTTCCATGGCCAAGAGTAAGCAAGGCTGGGCTTTTGCTCCGCCGCGCCGGAATCTGGATTCTGAACCTCGAACCTTGGATTTTTCTGGTTCCCAAGCACCAGCTTGGGAACAAGACCGACCTTGGTCCTTGAACCTTTTCTGGTTCCCAAGCTCCAGCTTGGGAACGAGACCGACCTTGAACC
>JAMOAF010000452.1 GCA_023621895.1 Planctomycetota bacterium | reverse complement strand
TCAGGAGCGTTCACGATCCCTTCGCTCACCGCCCGGCGCCGGCCCGTGAGGTCGCGGGTACGCTGCGGAGGGGACCGGGCCGCGCAGGCCGTCGTGCTCAGCGAGTGCGGCCAGGGATTCGTGTCCGATTGCGAGCACGTCTCGCGCGGCGCTTCCAACGGCGGGGGGATCAAGCAGTCGACGGATCAGAACGAGTCCATGTAGAACTGGATCAGCAGCCAAACCCCCAGCGGCGTCCAGAGCACGGCCAACAGGAACCCGTAGCGCTCCGTCCAGGCGGTCGACCTGGCGAAGAGCTTCCGCCCCAAATGGCCTGTCATCGCCGCCGCCAGGAAGTACCACAGGGAGACCAGCGGCATCACGTAGAACAGGCAGACGATGGCCGCGCCCGGCTTCCCGGCGAATCGGTGCATCACCACCGGCGGGAGCATCAACAGCGCCCCCAAGCCCATCGTCAGCGCATAGAGGCCTCCGGGGCCGATCGCCGGGCCCTTGGCAAGCCGCTGCCCAAGCACGAAGAGCGGGGCGGGCAGGGCAAGCCCGAGCATCGCCGCGCTGAACAGCCCCAGCGCGGCGTCGAGATTCAGCCGGACGAGCCGGCCCTCTTGCCTCTCGGGAGTAAACAGCCCAAGGCCGATCGCCAGCCCCGCCGTCAGCAGCAGGAGCCGCCGGATCGTCAGCGAATCACGGGCGAGCGGCGCCTCGCCCGGCGGCCCGCCGCGGTCAGTCTCAGGCATCTCCGGCTCCGCCGCCATGGATCATTCCACCTCGATTCCAAACTGCCGCGCCACGACCCGGAACACGTCCACGTCGCGCATGCCGGTCGGATGCGGCAGCAAGCCGGGTTCGGAGGAGAGCATCACGGTCCGCTGCGAGCGGTCGCGGGCCGGCGCCCCGTGCGAGCCCTTCACGAGCGCCGCATCGAGAGGAATGCTCCTGGTCGCCGGGTCGAAGTGCAATTCCACCGGGTCGTAACCCGGCTTGCAATGGATGTCGATCGTGCGGGCGAGCGGCGGGGCGCGCTCCTCGTCAACCCACCAGTAGTAAGCCTGCCAACTCGAAGGGGCCGAAATCAGCACGAGCTCGCCGCTGCGGGCGTGGTCCAGTTCGTATCTCTTCAAGTCCTCGCCGGCGAGGACCTCGGCGATCCCCGGCTGGCGGCGAAACAGGTCGGCGATCTTGCGGATCGCCGCCGCGTCGCGGTTCTGGACGAAGACGTGAGAGAACTGGTGGTCGACCATCGCCCAGGCGGGGCTGTTTTCGAAGTAGATCTGCTCGCCGTCGCCGGCGTCGCGGACAGCCAGCAGGCCGGCCTCGCGGAGGACGCGGTTGGGATAGGACACGTGGTCGACCGGCGTGATTGCATATTCTCCGGCCACGAGCCAGAGCGGGCTGGCGCCGTAGGCTTCGGCCAGCCGCTCGAACAGCGCGCCGACCAGTTCGTCGAGCTCCGCCACGGCCTGCTGGGCGGCGGACGAGTCGGGACCGCTCCGCTGGGCGGCATAGTCGAGGTGCGGGAGGTAGACCTGGAACAGGTTCGGGCGCCAGCGCCGCGCGGCATGGACGGCCGAATCGGCGATCCAGCGGCTCGACGCGATGCCTGCCGCGGGGCCCCAGAAATGATGCAGGGGGAAATGGCCCAACTCGTCGCGGAGCGTGCCGTACAGGCTGTCCGGGCGCGTGTAGCACCAGAGCGACTCGCTGCCGTCGGGGTTGTGGATCGGCGCCGGCGTGCAGACGTAGTCCGCCCGGCAGTCCTTGCTGTGGAGCAGGAACCAGACGGCCGTTTTCAAGCCCTCGCGGGAGAGGACTTCCCAAAGCTGCGGGCGCTGGATGCAGTCGTTGGGCGAGGTCCACATCTCGGCAACGCGACGCTCACGCCAATAAAAGCCGTTGGCCACGACGCCGTGGCCGGAGGCGGCCGCGCCGGTGGCCATCGCCGCCTGGACCGGGCAGGTGACGCAGGGGAAACTCGGCGTCAGGTCGGCGATCTCGCCGCCGGCCATGATCGAGCGGAGGTTGCTCATCGCGGCGACGTCCCGCTCGCGCAAGCCGGGAACGGACAGGAGCACAACAGAGTCACGCATCGTGGTGGCCATGCCTCCGAATCAGGGGATCGAGGAAGTCGAACGCCGCCCGTGCCGCGTCGGGGGCGACGTGGCTGTGGCGGCTGAGCTCCACGTAGAGCCCGTCGGAATAGCCGATTTCAACCAGCGCGTCGACCAGCGGCGCAAAGTCGATCTCGCCCTCGCCGAACAGCAGGTGCTCGTGCCGCCCGGCGACCGAATCGTCGAGGTGGACGTTGACCAGCCGGGATTTCCAGCGGCGGACCTGCTCGCCGATCGGCGTCTCGCCCTGGCAATGGAGGTGGCCCACGTCGAGCGTGAGCAGCAGTGACTCGCAAGGAAACCGCGCGACGAGTTCGCCAAACCGCCGCTGCGAGTCGATGAACATGCCGGGTTCCGGCTCCAGCGCGATCGCCACCCCTTGCCGTGCCCCGTCGTCGAGCACCTCTTCGAGCCCTTCGATCAGCCGGGCGAAGACCTCCGCGTCGCCGGCCTCCTCGCGGAGCGCGCCCGACCAGATCGACACGCAGCGGCTCTCCAACCGCTGGGCGCAGCGGATGGCGTGGCGGTAAAACTCGATCCGGCGGCGGCGGTCTTCAATGCGTGGAGAAACCAGCGTCGGCTCGTGCTTCCTCCGCGGATCGAGCAGGAATCGGGCGCCCGTCTCGATCACCGATCGCAGCCCGGCCGCCCGCAGCACGCGGCGGAGTTGCTCGAGTTGATCCGCCGCGGCGGACCAGCGCGGCGAGAGCGCCCCATGGTCGATCGTCAAGGCGATGCCGCGATACCCAAGGTCGGCAACGAGCTCTACGGCGTCGAACAACTCGTGGTGCGCCAGGCCGTTGGTGTTGTAGCCGAGAAACATCTTCGCTCGCGATCCCGCTTCTCTCCTACGGCTTCCGCAGCAACCAGCGGGCGGCGGCCTTGCCCGCTTCTTCCGCCGGTCCGCTCGCCAGGGTCAGCCCCTCCATCCGGCCGTGGGCCTTGTAGGCGGCGGCGACAACCGGCGGCGCCTCGTCCCCCTCGCCGGCCAGCCAGATCTCGCCGGGCGCGGCCAGGGCGAGCATTCCCGGCAGGTCGAGATACTTGGCCCCGCCCGGCAGGAAGTCGGGATCATCAATCCGGGTGACCGCCGCGAAGCGGAAACCGGCCGTGTCGAGGGCGACCCGGTGAACGCATTGGTGGCAGGCGGCCCGCGCGGCGGCGACCCAGCGCCCCGCCCCGCCAAGACCGACGAGGTTCACCTCCTCGGCGCCGAGCCCCGCGCCGCGGGCGAACGCCACGGCGGTCAGGATGTCGTGGACCCGCTTGGTGAACACGGGGTAGTTGTAGCCGTAGGTGTAGCCGGCGTAGCGCTGCCAGGGTTCCTTTCCGTTGTCGACGAGTTGGGCATTTCCGATCGGCTTGCCCTCCTCGGTAAACTCGCCCTGCCCGAACAGATCGATCGCCAGCACGGCCATGCCGCCATCGAGCAGCTCGCGGACCGCGGCGGCCGGGTCGCCCGCGGCGGTGAAGGCGCCGTCCTTGCCTTGGGTCGAGACCCAGATGGCGACCTTCTTGTTCCAGTCCTTCGGCTCGAGGAGGACGGCGGGCACCTGCTCGCCGAGCGACTCGGACCCGATCAGCAGCGTCGCCTGGCGGTAGCCGCCGCGGTCCACGTCTTTCCGGCCGATCGCGGCCAGGTCGCCCCCGCTGGTGAAGTCGGCGCAGACGTATCGCGTTCGCTCCTCTCCGTCGCCGCCCTTCTCCCACCGCACGACGCCGCGGCCGATCATCGCCAGCACGCCGCCGCCGACGATCCGGTCGAACTCGCCATCTTGCTCGCCGGCGGAGGCGATCGCCGCGCGGATCTGCTTCTGCGCATCGTCGGTAATCCAGCCGAGCAGGCTCCGCTCGTAGTCGTCGCCGCCGGGCGGCTGGGGATGCTCGGCGTCCCAGACGGTCAACTCCTCGCGGGTGAGCGGCTCGAAGTCCTTTTCCACGAGTTCTGCATCGGCGAGGTTCAAGCCGAGATGCTGGTTCATCCAGCGGTACATCACCGCGCGCGAGGGATAGTTGTAATTGTGCGGGAACTGGATCAGCGGTTCGGCCATCACCAGCTCTTCGCAGCCGAAAAGGCGGTAGAGCGCTTTCAGTTCGGGCAATCCCTTGGTCGCGATCTCCTTCGTCCAGTCATCGGCGGCGGTCATCCCCAGGGGCCGGGGCGCGATCAGGCCGGCGATCCCGATGTTGCCCTCCGTGACGCGCAGGTAGCAGGCGTTTTCACAAGTGCAGCCGCCCTGCATGGCCGTCGAGACCATGACGGCCGGGAAAGCGACGGCGGGCCGCTCGTCGATCGCGCAGAGAATGAATGTCTGCGTCCCGCCGCCCGAGGCGCCCGTGACGGCGATCCGCTTGGGATCGACCTCCGGCAACTGCTCGAACCAGTCGAGCGCGCGGATCGAGTTGTAGGTTTGCAGGCCCATCATGTTCTGTAGCCGCAGCTCGGCCTGGGGGCTGAAGTATCCCCAATTCTCCGCCGTGTTCATCGATTCTCGAACGCCGGGGCGGTGGGCCAGTTGCTGGCTGTCGGCGTAGCCGACCATGTCGTAGTGAAAGACGACGCAGCCCATCCGGGCAAGCTGCACGCAGCGCGCCTGCAAGGGGTAACGGCCGGCCGGATCGAACTTCTCCGCGCCCGACTCGATCTCCTTGGCGAGACCCTCCTGGCCGGCGTCATAAAACCGGCCGCTCGCCCAGTGGCCGTGCGGGCAGAGCACCCCGGGCAGCCTGCCCGAGCGCCCCTTGGGCCGATAGAGGCTCCCGGTGACAAAATGCCCCGGGAAGCTCTCCAGGTAGACCCGCTCGACGGTATAGCCATCGCGGTCGATCCGCCCATGGACGACGGCGTTGGCGGGCGTCTTGGTCGGCATCGGCCACAGGCCGTTGGCCACCTTGAGCTGTAGCTTGAGGAATTCGGACCGGCCCAGCCAGACGGGCTTCGTTTCCGGGGGGATGAACGGGAAATAGCCATTCAGGTTCTTCAGCTCGCCGAGTCGCGCGTCGCGCGGTCTCTCCCCGGGGTCCAACACCCGCGGCGCCTCGCCCCACGCGCCGACGGTCGCAGCCAGCAACACAAGAACCAGCGGTCCCGAGCATAAGACTCCGCAGCGGACACGATTCCGTATTCTCATGATTAGCCTCGCCGATCTGGGTGTGCTCCCGAATGTCTCCACGTTGCACGATCCGTTATAATGTCTCCTGGAGGGCTTGCCAATCGAACCGGCCGAGGAGAACGCCATGAGCACCCGCGAGACGCCCGTCTTTCTCGCCCGGGAAAGACGCGACGCCGATCAACTGGTCGGCTTGCTTCAGGAAGCGCAAATCGGCGCCGAGGTCCAGGAGGTGGCCGTCGGCGAGCACGGCCGCGGATGGCACGTCCTCGTGCCGTCTGGCGAGCAGTGGCGGGCACGGCGGTTGGCCGCGGAATTCGAAAACCAGCGCTATGGCGACTGGCGCGCGCGGCGAGAGGAAGACGCCGCCTGGGGGGTGGTCGGGTCGGAGGACGAGTTGGCGACGCCGACGCCGATCTATTCCGCCCAGTCGGTGATGCAGGCCCATTTCCTCAAGAACCTCCTCGAGGAACACGGCATCGCGGCGGTGGTCACCAACCAGGTTCTTCACGGCGGAGCCGGCGTCGACCTGATCGGCACACCGACGGCCGCCAAAGTGCTCGTGGCGGCCGAGGAGGCCGAGGCGGCGCGGCAGTTTGCCCTCGAGTTCGACGAGCGGCTGTACGAGGGTGGATCATTCGCCGCGGCCGGCCCGGTGTCCGGGGAAGAGGAAGAGGCGGAGCCCGCATGGCCGGTCTGCCCCAAGTGCGGCGCCAAGCGAACGACGCGGTGCCCGATCTGCGAAACGTCGGGGACCGATTTTCCGCCGGCCGACCGGGGGTTTCTTGGTGACCTGGCCGGCAAGGCCGCGTGCTCGTGCGCGGGCTCCGGAACGTGTGCCGCCTCAAAGCCGGCGGACGATCTCGCCGAACCGGCGGAAGAGGAGAGCAAGCAGGCGGCGATGCTGATGTGCACCATCTGCGACGAGCCGTTCGTGCCGAGCTACCCGCGCCGCTGCCAGTGGTGCGGGCACGAGTTCGATGACGGCTACGTTGTCGAGCGGATCGTGGCCGACGTGGAAATCCCCGCGCGGGCGATTACCGCCGTGGTCCTGCTCGGGCTCCTCCTGATCGGCGCAATGGCGTATTTCATCCTGATTCTCTGACCGCAAACCCCGTAGGGTGGTCCTGGGGTGCTAAAAAGTCCAACTATCAGCAATCAGTTGTATTTCCTGGTTTTGCTCCGGCGTTCTTGACCAGGGAACACCGCTGGCTGTAGCGTCGGGACGGATGTTTGGAGCAGGGCCTTCTTCACGCCTTCGGCGTAAGCAGAGAACAATCATGCTTCTGGAACAAGACTGGCAACCAGTCCGGCCTCCGGTTTTTGCGCACCCCGTAGGGTGGTCCAGAGCGGATCATTGCCCGTGAGCCTCGCAGCGCCGATTGTGCCGGCGATCCCCGCCAGCGTTCGAACCACCTTGGCCGGAGCGGCGGCCCACCGCAATACGGACAACGATTCGCAACCGGTTGCGCTCTGGTGGGGCGGCGCTGCCGATTCGCCGCGGCGAAGCCGTTCGGTTCCGAGAATGCGCCGGCGCCCCTGCCAATTGCGCCGGGTTGGAATGCTCTCGACCAGCGTTCCCAAGCTGGAGCTTGGGAACGAGAGTGGAGAGCGTGCGGCGCGCGCCGGTGGACGGTTCGAGGGAGCGTTCCCAAGCTGGAGCTTGGGAACGAGAGCGGAGAGCGTGCCCGGTCAGCTCCCGAACTCCGGTCGGCGCCGCTGGAGCTGCTCCTTGAGCCGCTGGACGATCGAGCTGTGCATCTGGCTGACGCGGCTCTCGCTCAGGTCGAGGGTGGCTCCGATTTCCTTCATCGTCAGTTCTTCATAGTAGTAGAGGATGATGATCAGCCGCTCGTTCCGGTTGAGCCCCTTGGTGACCAGCCGCATCAGGTCGTTCTTCTGGACGCGCTTGGTTGGGTCCTCGCCCTTCTTGTCTTCGAGGATATCGATCTCGCGGACGTCCTTGTAGCTGTCGGTCTCATACCATTTCTTGTTGAGGCTGATCAGGTTGACGGCGTTGGCGTCGAGGATCATTTTTTCCAGTTCGGGAACGGAAATCTCCAGTTCCTCGGCCATTTCGTTTTCCGTCGGTGGCCGCCCGAAGCGCGCTTCCAGGTTCCTCATCGCCTCGTTGAGCTTGCTGGCCTTGGAGCGGACCAGTCGCGGCACCCAGTCCATGGTCCGGAGCTCGTCGAGCATGGCGCCGCGGATTCGCGGAACGCAGTAGGTTTCGAACTTCACGCCGCGGGAGAGATCGAACGCGTCGATGGCGTCCATCAGTCCGAAGACTCCGGCCGATATCAGGTCGTCGAGTTCGACCCCGTCCGGCAACCGGGCCCAGATTCGCTCGCCGTTGTACTTGACCAGCGGCAGATAGCGCTCGACCAGACGGTTGCGCATCTCCTGGTTTGTGGGATCGTTCTTGAAGTCGATCCAAAGTTGCTCCACATCATCCGGAGCGACAGTGGTTGGCATG
>JAMOAF010000273.1 GCA_023621895.1 Planctomycetota bacterium | reverse complement strand
AAGATCGTGCAAGCTCATTGGTAGGATGGGCATTCCTGCCCGTCGTTCTCTGTCGGGCGGGAACGCCCAACCTACATCATTGAAGGAACCCTGACATCATTTCTGAAATGGACCGCTATGGCGCCGGCTCGTAGAGTTCGACTTCCCAGATTCGGCTGACATTGTCCTTGGCCTCGCGGACCAGCAGGCGGAACCGCTTGGCGGTGACTGGATCGAACCGGCAATGCCACTGGACCGCCATGTTTCCCTCGGTGTTCGTTGCCGGAATCTCGCGCCATTCTCGGCCATCGTGGAATTGGAGAACAAACGAGGAGATCGGCGCCGTGACCTCGCCGCCCGACTGGTAGCCAAAGACTGCCGGCAAGGCGTCGCCGTCGATCGCAAGCTGGAACCTTCCCGGCGCTCCGGGCGCCTTCCACGGGGCAACCCAGTCGCGCGTCCGGACCCAAGCGGGAGCTTGGGAACCAGGAGTGAAGCGGAAGCTTGGGAGCCAGAAAAAAACGCAACACTGTGACCTCCAGCGGTCAAGTCGCCGCGCCGCGGCTCTGCTCAGCTCCGGCGGACCTTCAAATCAGCCGGTCGAGCTCGTCGACCAATTGCTCGAACTCTTCGAGCGCAGCATCGACGGCGTCGGGCGTGAGCATGTCGACCCCGGCGTCCCGGAGCAAGTCGAGCGGGTCTTTCGAGCAGCCCGCCTTGAGGAAGCCGAGGTAGTCGTCGAGCTGGCGTTCGCCACCGCCGGCCACGCGCTGCGCCAGTGCGATCGCCGCCGACATTCCGGTGGCGTACTTGTAGACGTAGAACGCCCGGTAGAAATGCGGAATCCGGAAGCATTCCAGCGAGAGGGCGTCATCGATGGCGAAGTCGGGGCCGAAGTAGAGCTCGAGCAGTTCGCGATAGAGCGAGCGGAAGCGGTCGACGGTGAGCGGCTCGCCCGACTCGGCCGAGGCGTGCGTGCACTTCTCGAATTCGGCGAACATCGTCTGCCGGAAGATCGTCGCCCGCATCGCATCGATCCGCCGGTTGACCAGATACGCGCGCCGCTGGTCGTCGCCGGCTTGGGCGAGCAGGTGGCGGCTGAGCAGCTCTTCATTGAACGTGCTGGCCACCTCGGCGACGAAGATCACGTAGTTGTAATACTGGTAAGGTTGCGAACCGGCCGAGAAGTGGCTGTGCATCGAATGGCCGGCTTCGTGGGCCAGGGTGAACACGTGGTCGAGGACGTCTTCCTGGTAGTTCATCAGGATATACGGCTCGCCGTCGTAGCAGCCGCAACTGAAGGCCCCGCTCTGCTTGCCGCGGTTCTCGTAGCGATCGCACCAGCGTCCCCGCAGGCCGCGCTCGAGGGTTCCGCAATACTCGCTGCCGAGGGGCTCCAGGGCGGCCAGCACGACGCCGACCGCCTCGTCCCACGTGTGCCGCTGGCGCAGCTCGCTGAGGATCGGCACGTAGGTGTCGTAGTGATGGAGCTGTTTCAGCCGCATCTTCCGCCGCCGCACTTCGTAGTAGCGGTAGAGGGCGGGCAGCCGCTTGTGCACCGAGGCAACCAGGTTGTCGTAGACCGCTGCCGGAACGCAGTCGGGAAACAGCGACGCTTCCAGGGCCGAGGAGAAGTTTCTCGCCCGGGCGTAATACACGTCGCGCTGGATCGAGCCCTCGAGGGCCGCGGCGAGCGAATTCCGGTGCGCGTCGTACTGCTGGTAGAGTTTTTCAAAGGCGGTCCGGCGGACGCTCCGCTTCGGCGAATTCAGCAGCGCGGCGAACGAGGCGTGGGTCAGCTCGATCGATTGCCCCTCCTCGTTATTGACGTTGCCGAATTTCAGGTCGGCGTCGTTGAGCTTGCGAAACACCTGGCCTGCCGTCTGGGCCATTTCGGTCTGCATCGCCAGCAGGCGCTCCTCTTTTTTCGAGAGCGTGTGCGGCTTGTATCGCACAAGCCTCTCCAACCATAGGCGGAACGGCGCCAGCCGCTTGTCGCCGGCCAACTCGTTGAGCCGCGCGGCGCGGATGGCGAGGATTTCGGGCCGGATATAGCTCGACGCCTGGGCAGCCAGGCTGGCGGCGTTGATGTAGCGGCCATACATCCGCTGGTAGTCGTCGCGGGTTGCATCTTCCGCGGTCCTGAGGAACGCATAGGTGCCGAGCCGTTCCCCCAGGCGGTCGAAATCGCGGTCGAACTTCAAGCAGGCGGCCAGCGCCTCCGCGCCGCCGGACAGGCTGCCCTGGAACCGGGCATAGCCGGCCACCCGCTTCTCCCAGCGGTTGAAATCCCGCTCCCAAGCGTCGTCGCTGGCATAGAGCTTGGAGAGGTCCCACGTGTCAGACTCGCGGACCGCGCCGCGGGAAGGAAGTTGGCCGACGTTGCTCATTGGCTACCACTGGACCAGAATCGTGCCCCAAACAAGGCCGGCCCCGAAGCCGCTGACGAGAATCCGGTCGCCGCGGTGGATCCGGCCGCCGCGATAGGCCTCGTCGAGCGCCAGCGGGATGCTGCCGGCCGACGTGTTGCCGTAGCGCTGCAAGTTGTTGAAGACTTTGCGGGGATCGATGCCGCTGTCTTTAATGACCGTGCGGATGATCCGCAGGTTGGCCTGGTGGAAGATGAACACGTCGATCTGGTCGAGCGTCATCCCGGTAAGTTCCAGGATTTCGCCGAGCGACTGGGTCACAACGCGAACCGCCCACTTGAACACCGGCCGTCCCTCCATCGCGAGGTAATGCGATCCGTTCGACGCGGCATCGTGCGAGAAGGGCCGGCGAGTGCCGCCCACGACGCGGCGGAGCAGGTCGGCGCCCGATCCGTCGCAGCCATACGCAAAACCCAACAGCCCCTGTTTTTCCGATCCCGGCGCCAGCAGCACGGCCCCGGCCGCATCGCCAAACAATGGGTAGGTCTGCTTGTCCTCCGGATTGACGACGCGCGAATTGCAGTCGGCGCCGATCACCAGGGCCAGCTTGCTCGAGCCGCTGGCCACGAACTGGGCGCCGGTGATCATCGCAAAGGCAAAGCTCGCGCACGCCGCGTGCAGGTCCATCGCCGGCGCCGACAGCCCCAGGCGATCCTGGACAAAACAGGCGGAGGCGGGCAGCAACTGGTCGGGCGTGAACGTGCCCAGCAGCACCAGGTCGATGTCCGACGGGTCCACCCCGGCGTCCTCGATACACTCCTCCGCCGCGATCACCGCCATGTCGCTCGTGGCGATCTCCGGCGGGGCGTGCCGCCGCTCGACAATTCCGGTCCGCTGCACGATCCAGTCGGGGTCGCACCCCAGCGCGGCGAGGTCCTCGTTTCGCACGAGATTGTCGGGAGCATAGCTGCCCACGCCGACCACCTGCACACCCATCAGCCGGCCAACCCGGGAGCGCCTGGCGGTGATTTCCGCGTCTTTTCTCGTTTGGCTGGATGTGCTGGACATAGGATGATTCGTCTAGGTTCCCGCTGACGGTCGGGTGAAATCGCTCGGCGTCATCCGCCAGCAGCGAGAGACAAAGACCTTTAAGCTACGGCTTTCTTCGTCGCCGCTCAAGACCCATTAGCCGCGCGGCAGCTCGCTAATTTGAGGGGGAGACTGTTTGCGGCCAGCCTTTCGACGGCCTCATTCGCCGCCTGGCACGATCCGGTCCGAACGCCTGGAAAGCGGACGCAAGTCACTCCATGGAAAGGGTTTGCCGCGATAGGCGGCGGTTGGCGACGGGCTGGCTGGCGGCTGCCTCGGAAGCCGATGCTTCAACTGTCGTTGGCGTGTCTGCCGCGATAGAGTAAAAAAAGGTTGTGTTCGATCTGAGGAAGCCGCCAGATCATATCCGTCGCCATCCCCCCTCTCGGCAATGCACGGATCATAGTTAATTCGAGGGTTTTTGGAAAGCTCACCTGTGCTACCCGTCCCGGTAATCGATTTCCGACGCACTCCCGTGACGCTGCTCCTGTCGGCGGTGGCGGCGGCCCTCGAGCTGGTCTGCACCTTCGATCCCGAGCGGCGCGAAGTCTATTACGCGACGTGGAAGCTGGGAATGCTGTCGACGATCTGGTCGGGGGAGCTGTGGCGGCCATTCACCACCGCGCTGCTCCACGGATCGGTGATCCACGCGGCGTTCAACATCTACTGGCTGATGACGTTCGGCCGTGTTCTCGAGCCGTTCTTCGGCTCGCTCCGGTACCTGCTGGTGATCGTGCTGTTGGCGTTCGTCTCGATGGTGCCGTCGTTCCTGGTGAGCAACTGGGATGCTCCGCTTGACGGGCAGCAGGCGATTGTCGGGCTGTCGGGAGTGATTTATGGGCTGTTTGGGATCCTCTGGGTCGGGCGGCGCTATCGCCGCGATTTCGACGCCGTGTGCGGCCACGACGTCGTGCAGATGCTCGTCGCCTGGTTTTTCATCTGCATCGCGCTGACCTATTTGCAGATCATGCCGGTGGCCAACGTGGCGCACGGGTTGGGATGCGCCGTTGGGGCGCTCTACGGCCTGGCGGTGCTCGAGCCGGCGCGCCGCTGGGCCTGGCGGGCGCTGGCAGTGCTCGTCACACTGGTCCTCCTCTTCCCCTCGATCGCGGCTCCAGGGCATCCGCTTTACGCGAAGTACGTCAAGAACGAGCAGATCCGCGTTCTGATCCAGCAGATGGAGGCCGAGGCCAATTCGCGCTCGGAGGACGGGTGACTCGGTTCCGATTGTCCTGTCCGACCGCCTAAATCGACCTGCGTGATTCGTGGAAAAAGCGGCTGTCATTCAGATAGCCGCGTGGGCTTGCCCCGCGCTTCGTTTAGCGATCGGTCGAGAGCACCTGTCGAAGCAGCGCGGAGATGTCGTCGTAGGGGCTGTCGCCCGGCGAACCGGCGGCGTATTGGTAAACGGAGTTCTGGCTCCGATCGGCGAGTGAAAGGAGCGAAGAGGAGACGGTTCCCCGCTCGGTCCCGACGATGACGACGCCGCGCTTGCCCCGGGCGTCCGGCTTGCGCGAAAAGGTCCGGCTGGCGACCGCCAGAAAAGCGACCGAGGAATCGAGCCGTTGAAGGGTCAACAGCCGGCGGACGAACTCCTGGCGGGGATCGGACCGATCGTTGACGTTGCCGTTGGTGATCAGATGCAGCCCCGGCTTCAAGGTGACGGCTTCCACAATATCTCCGCCGTAGACCACGATCGCGTCGTCGGTGTCGGCGCAGATGTAGCTGGCGCCGTCGTAGCGCCCGGTCTCCAACTCCTTGACGGCCAACTCGGCCGCCTCGGTGGCCGTGCGAGCGCCGAGCAACTCGCGGCACAGCAGCCCGCGGGAACGCGGCTCGGCCGGCACGGAACGTTTCGGCCGGTTTGCCACGGCCACGAACATTCCATGCTGGTTCACGCCAAACCAGGTGCCACCCGCCTTCCGGTCGATTCCGCATACCACTCTCGGACGCCCCGACTGGATGCGAGGCGGCTGGCTGGGGCGATCATACCTCTCCTCGCGATTCTGAGCGACCAGAATCGGAGCATCACGCGCGGTCTTGTACTGCAATGCCAACAAACACATGGGGAAACCAACATCCGCAAATCTAAGGGCACACAAAGCCGGTTTCCGAGCGACCCGAAAGAAGCCAACTCGCCAAGTCGGGGCTTCACCGCGAGTGAGCACAGGTCGATCAAAAACCAAGCGAAACCGCTAACTTATCCGGTAAATCCCGGGACTTACACCCCCTTTAAGAGGTAATTTAACAGGTTTCCTGCGCATAGAACGGGCCAATCGGCGGGCCCCAAGCCGCCGTCGGGAATCCAATGCAGGGGCTGGATTTGGCCCACGAGGCAGCCATACGGCGCGTTTAGCCCCCCGAAAGAACCCATTTCCAGGTCCATCTTTCAGGCGTGAGGCAGTCCCGCGCTATAAGAAGACGGTTTACACTGCCCCGATGAGCCGGGCTGTGCCGCCCGAAGGAGGTCCATTGCGCGACCGATTCCAGGTTCCCGGCGCACTCGATCCGCCGCATGGCCGTTATAATCAGGATCATACCCTTGCGATTTGTTGCTGATGGAGAAGACGGGCATGCCCATTCACGATTGGAGCGGTGTTGAGCCGGGCATCTTCCACGATTTCCACCAGGCGTGGACGATTGAGATCCGAAACGCGCTCAACGCGGGCGTTCTGCCGCCAGATTTCTTCGCGCTTGCCGAGCAGATCGTCAGCGGCCCAATCCCCGACGTGGTGACGCTGAAGCGAAGGCCGACTGCGCCTGACCGGCCGGATGCCGGCGGAGGAATCGCGGTCGCCGATACGCCGCCGCGGGCGCGGTTTATCACTTCCGCGGAGCCCGACCTTTATGCGGGCAAGGCCAATCGGCTCCTGATCAAGCACCGGCTGGGGCAGGTCGTAGCGGTAATCGAGATCGTTTCGCCCGGCAACAAGAGCAGCCGGCATAGCCTCCGGTCGTTCGTCCTGAAGGCGGAGGAGTTCGTTCGCCACGGGATCAACTTGCTGGTGGTCGACTTGTTTCCTCCGTCGCCGCGCGATCCTCAAGGCATTCATAAAGCGATCTGGGATGAAATCCGGGAAGAACCGTTCGAACTGCCCGGCGATAAGCCGCTGACGATTGTGGCCTATTCCGCCGGACCGCCGCAGACAGCCTACGTCGAGCCCGTGGCCGTGGGGGACAGACTCCCGTCCTTGCCCATTTTTCTCGATTTTTGCACGTACGTCCCCGCTCCGCTGGAGACGACCTACCAGGCAACTTGGGCAAAATCTGCGGAGGCGGTCAAAGAAATAGTCGAAAATGCCGGTTCAAATCCGGGCTCATGATCGATCGCCCCGAGACCGTGGTGCAACGAGGCCTCTAGCCCAGCCGCTCCGAAAACCGTGGGCAAGCGTCTCTCGGAGAGACGCGGCCTGCGGGTCGCGAATCCGGGTAGGAGCATTTCACCGGAAGACGTATAATCGATTCTTTGCCAGTGACTAGCCCACTCGTTCAGGTCCGGGCACAGAGCGCCCGGACAGAGTGAACGAACCCAGCCGAAAGGAAGCGGATGCGTTCCATTGCGATCATGAACCAGAAGGGGGGCGTGGGAAAAACCACAACCGCAGTCAACATCAGCGCTGCCCTGGCCGATACCGGCATGCGAGTCTGCCTGATCGACATGGACCCCCAGGCCCATGCCACCCTCCACTTCGGCATTGAACCGCAAATCGAGATGCCGTCGATCTATACCGTCTTGACCGGCGAGGCCTCGCTCGCCGACGTCCGGCAACAGGTCAACGACTGTCTCTCCATCGTTCCCTCGCACCTGGACCTGGCCGGCGCCGAAGTGGAGCTGGCCGGGGTCGTTGGCCGGGAGTTCATTCTCCGCGACAAGCTCAACGAGGAGTCGGAATCGTTCGACTATCTGCTGATCGACTGCCCCCCGTCGCTGGGCGTGTTGACGATCAACGCGCTGGTTGCGGTTGAAGAGGTATTCATCCCCCTGCAACCCCATTTTCTCGCGCTGCACGGCCTGAGCAAACTGCTCCAGACGATCCAGCTTGTCTCCCGCAGGCTGAACAACCGGCTGAAGCTCAGCGGGATCGTCCTCTGCATGTACGACGCCGGGACGCGGCTGGCCGCCGAGGTGAGCCAGGACGTGGATGAGTTCTTCCAGGAGAGTTTCCACGGCGAAACGCCCTGGGCGGGCGCGCAAATCTTCCAGACGCGAATCCGCCGCAACGTGCGGCTGGCCGAGGCCCCCAGCTTCGGGCAATC
>JAMOAF010000117.1 GCA_023621895.1 Planctomycetota bacterium | reverse complement strand
ATATTTCCGCGTGTCTTCGTTACGCGGCTGACGTGCTGAAATTTGAACGCGTCTACCTGGCGCCGACAAAGTCATGAATCTGCCGGCGAACGAGAACTCTCCGCTTCTTGCGGTGGAAGCCTTGCGGGCGATTGGCCACAACGTCCTTTGGGCTCGGACCGACATGCCCGGCAAGTCGGACGATGCGATCCTCCGGCAAGCCCAGCGCGAAGATCGACTTGTGATCACCTTTGACAAGGACTTCGGCGAACTGGCGTATCGCTGAGGACTAATAGGCCCGCCTGGATTCGAACCAGGAACCAACAGATTATGAGTCTGCTGCTCTGACCATTGAGCTACGGGCCCCCGTTGCCGGTCTCTCGCCGGCAACTCGCGCCGGTCACCGGATTCCGCCACCATACTGTACCTTATGGCCGGCGACCCGGCTCCACAAGGGGGGCTCGGAAGTCCGCCCGGTTCGAAAGGGCTCACCGGCGTGCTTTGAATCCGGGGCCGGCTCTAGCGTTTTATATACGCGTTCACCCCGATGACCACCGGCTTGCCGTCGAGCATCGCGTCGGTCTGCATGTTGCCCCTGGTGGACGCCACAACCAGCGTCTTTCCCGACGACGACGGCGTTGGCTCTTCCAGGTCCATCACAATCGTCATGGTCCGCTCTTTTTCGTCGATCGTCAGCTTTTTCAGTGCCATGGGAACTCCTTTTGTCGTGATGGGAATCTTCAGCGCCGGCCGCCGGCGGGGCGCTACTTGTCGGGCAGGGGCAAGCGGCGGACCGCCGCCGTGTCCCAATTCAGGCAGGTGCCGGCATACGGCTCCTGGTAACCGTCGTAAGCCAAGCGGAGGTGATTGGCGTCGTGCCCGGCAAAGGGAAACAGCACGTGAGACCAGCCGCCGGACTGCGCCGCGGCGGCCGGCTTGCCGTAGAGCGAGGCGATGAACGCGTTGCGGGCGTCAATCGCGTCGAGCAGCCGGTCGCGCGAGCCGGTGTCGGGCTGGACCTGGTAGGCGTGTTCGAGGTGCACCACCCGGGCGAGATGCCGCACGTATTCGAACTCGGTCCGCACCAGGGCCAGCCGCGTCTTCACCTTGTCGCAGTCCGCCGCCTTTTCCGCCCGGCCGAGGTCCGCGTCAAGCGCGGCCAGCAGACTCGGCGTGTAGAGGAACGCGATCAGCCGGAAGGGGTCCCTGACCGTCTTCCGCGGACGGCCCTCAATCGGCTGGTAGGTCCACGTCTGGCAGCGCGTGCCGATCTGGTCCGAGTAGAGCGTGATTGCGTCGTAAAGCTGATCGTAGAACGAGCGCATGGGCCGCGCGGCCTTGCCGAACGCGGCATCGCAGAACTCCGGCATGAGCTGCCTGGCGCTGTTGCCCTCGGGGTCGTCGAACATGCGGCCCATCGTGTAATACACGGGGCCTTCAAGGCCGAAGAGCTGGCCCGGGCCGTCGCGATAGAGGCCTTGAATCCGGCTCGCCGCCAGCCGCCTCGCCTGCGCCTCGACGTAACCCGGCGTGCGCATCGGCGTGTAGCGGGTGCCGAGGTTCGGGCACCAATTGTAGACGTACCCGGTGAAGCCGCGCGGCACCTCGCAGCCCCGCCAGGCGTCGATGTCCTCCTGATTCGTGCCGGTGAGCATGATGCACGTGTTTTCCGGAAACCGGGCGAACGTTTTCGGCGGCGCGGCCGTGAGAATATACGACATCATCGTCACCTGCCGGCCGGCGTGCGACTGCTGCAACCGCTCCGCCACGCGGCGATTGAAAATCCAAATCTTCTCGCCCCAGTCGTCGCCGGTGTCGAAAAGCTTGGCACAATTGTCGCACTCGCACTTGCGAAAGCCGTCCGGTTGACCCAGGTCGACCGACTCGTAACCGCGATCCAGCCAGGACGCCAGGTCGCGATAAATCAGCTCCTGCACGTCGGGATTCGACAGGCAGTACTGCGCGTTGCCGCCGTCGGGCTTCGCCCGCTCCCCGTCGATCAGGGCGAAATATTCCGGGTGGGCGTCGAAGTATTTCTCCGGCGGCACGGCGCGCTCCCAGGTATGGCCGCCGAAGACCTCGTTGACGCGGGGGAACCGGTTGTGCGCCAGGTCGTAAAAGCCTCCGCCCGCCGGATGCGCCGTGTTCACTCGCAAAACCGGCGTCTTCTCCAGGTCCAGGTCCGCGGGGACGGCGATCGCCGGGCAGGGCAGGAACTCGATCGCCGGCGAAGCGGCCAGGTCGATCTTCGACGCCGCGCTGACCGGATTGTAGGGCGCAATCTCGGGATACAGAAACCGCACGCCCATGTATTGCCGCACGAAGTCGGCCACGGCCTTGGCCGTGCCGATCCGGTCCCAGTTCGGACGCCGCTTGTTGTCCGTCTCGCCCTTGGCCGGATGATCGTGCCCGGCAATGATCAGGTCCTTGCCGACTGCCCGCTGGACGTAACCCCAACCGGCCAGACGCGCGACCTCGACGCCGCTTGATCGGGCCAGCGCCGTGTCGCCCAGGTAGATCGCGGGCCTGGCCGAATCGCGCTGGCCTTCCGGCACGACCGGGACTTCAAACCCATTGACTTGGAAAGCGGTTTGCACGAGCCGGGCGGTCTGGCTCAGGCACTCGCCGATTGCCGGGCTGGGATACTCGTCCGGCACGACGATCTGGTACTCAGACCGGCCGCCGGCCGCGAGCACCAGTTCGGCGGCGGTCCCGCCAGCTCCGCAGGAGAAAAGCAATAGAGCACTGGACAGCAAGGAAATGCGGTTCATTGGGACGTCTCCAGAGTGTCAGTAGGGTTCTCTTCACAGAAGACTCGCATACACGCTCTTCAGGTCCAGTTCGTCGCCGGTCTCGACCTGGAGCTTGAGAAGCCGGGCAAACAGCCTCTTGATGATCGGCAAGCTTTCGGCTTTCCCGGCCAGGTCGGTCATTTCTTCCGGGTCGTCGGTCAGGCGGTACAGAAGGACCTTGGCAATCGACGGGTAGAGGATCAGCTTGTAGCCGTCCATGGTGACTGACCGTTGGGCGTCGAGGTAGCCGCCATAAATCGCGTCGTAGGGCCGGACGTTTTCGCCGCGAACCAGGGGCATCAGGCTGTGGAACTCGACGTGATCGGGTTTTTCCAGGCCGGCCAGCTCGAGCGCCGTGGCCATGATGTCCTGGAGGTAGACGGGCGTGTCGATCTTCTGGCCCTTCGGCACGCCCGGGCCGGCGACCATCAGGGGCACGCGGACGCTGTGGTCGTAAAGGTTCTGCTTTCCCATCAGGCCGTGGTGTCCGACGGCCAGCCCCTGGTCGGCCGTGAAAAAGATATAGGTGCTCGCGGCCTTGCCCGACGACTCGATCGCATCGAGAATCCGCCCGATCTGGCTGTCCATGTGCGTGATGATCGCATAGTATTCCTGCCGATTGGTTTTCACGGCAGAGGGGGTGCGGGGATAGGGGGCGAGCTTCTCGTCGCGGAGGCTGGGGCCGGCTTTCATCGCGTCCTTGTAGGGATACTCGGGCAGGAAGCTGGCGGGTAGATCAACCTTGTTCAAGGGATACTTGTCTACGAACCGCTTGGGGGATTGCCGGGGGTCGTGGGGGGCGTTGAAGGCCAGGTACATGAAGAACGGCTCGCTTCGCCCCGCGGCACGTTTGACAAACGCAAGCGCGTCGTCGGCGAGCACCTCGCTCCAGTGCTTGCCCCCTTCCCAGTAGCCGCCGAATCTCGGGTCCGAGGGAGACCATGGATCAGGCTGGCCTTCCAGGGGCCGGTCGTAGCCCTCGGGCGTGTCTTTGGGCATGCCCGGCCGCTCGTGGACCTGGAAGTCGAACGCCTTCCGGGCGTCGGCCTTGACATGCCATTTGCCGGTCATGTAGGTCGTGTAGCCGGCCAGTCTCATGTACTCGGACCAGAAGCGTCCGGCGCGCCGCTCTTGTTCGACCGTCTTCTGCTGATCGAGCCGCGCGGCCTTCCAGAGGAAGCGGCCCGTATTGAGCATCGTGCGGCTGGCAATGCAAACCGCGCCGGTCCACGAGCCCTGGTTGTAGGCATGCGTGAAGGTGATGCCCTCGCGGACGAGCCGGTCCAGGTTGGGAGTCTCGACGACCGGATGCCCCAGGGCGCGGACCGTTTCGAAACACTGGTCGTCGGAGTAGATGAAGACGATGTTCGGCTTCTCGGCCGGCTGGTCGGGGGGCGCGGCGGAAAGCAGAAGGGCACACGACAGGAGGGTTGCTGGGCTCATTCTTCGTGTTCTTGGCTGGCTCGGGGAGTTCGGAGACTAGGCAGAAGCCCGCAGAGCGGGTTCAGAGTTCGGGGTTCAGGGTTCGGGGTTCAGGGTTCAGGGTTCAGGGTTCAGGCGTCACTTCGTTCCCAAGCCGGTGCTTGGAAGCCAGGGGGACGGAGGCACTGGCGGGAAGGGGCTACGGGCTGTCGGCCGGGATTCTCTCCCCGGAGACCTTGACGTCGATCCCCCGCAGGAGCCTGTCGAAGAACGCGCGGACGCGTTTGTCCGGTTCCGGGGTCTTGAATCCATGCCCCGCCCCGTCGACGGCCACCATGGTCACCTCGACCCCGGCCTTCTTAAGCGCCGCCGCGAGGATCTCTGACTGGGCAAACGGGACCGTCATGTCGGCCGTACCGTGGACAATCAGGAAGGGCGGGTCATCTTCGGAGACGTAAGTTATCGGCGAGGCGGCTCGTGCGGCGTCCTTGCTTTTTTGGACGGCTCCGCCGATTAGTTGCGCTTCGGGCGAATCGGCCGCGTTGTGGTCGATGCTGCTCTCGTGGTCGCCGATAGTCAACAGGTCGCTCGGGCCGAAGTAGTCGGCAACGCACCCAACGCGGCTCGATTGATCGCGGTGGTCGCCCAGGATGCCCTCCAGGCTCTCGGCGCCGCCGCTCGTGCCGAGCATGGCGACCAGGTGTCCTCCGGCCGAACTGCCCCAGACGCCGATCCGCTCGGGATCGAGACCATGCTCCTTGGCGTGGGCGCGAATCCAGCGGATGGCTGCTTTGCAGTCGTGGATCTGTGCGGGCCAGACGGCCTCGCCGCTGAGCCGGTAGCCCACGGATACGCCCGCATAACGCCCGGACCGCACATACTCGGCCAGGCGGCCCTGGCCGCTCGATTTGTCACCCGCCCGCCATGCGCCGCCGTGGATCCAGACGACCACGGGCAGGGGCGCCTCGGCGGCGCGCTGCCGAGGCAGATACAGGTCGAGCCGCTGCCGCGGGTTGTCCGTCGACGCGTAGGGAATATCGCGCTGGAGGGAAACGCCTTCGAGCATCCGCGGCAGGCGAGTTGCCGCTGCCGGTTGTCCGCCCGGCGAGCGATTCCTCCTGGCGGCGTCTTCCTCGCGGCTGATGAAGCCGTCGCGATTGGCGTCCACTCGGTCGAAGTCCGGCCTGACCGATTCGGGCAGCTCGTCCCGAGTCAAGCGCCCATCGCCGTTGCGGTCCCACCGGGAGAACCGGTCCTGCTGGGCAACTGCCGCAGAAACACAGACGCCGAAGAGCGCAAATAAAACCAGGGCCGGCCATCGTCGCGTCATCGGTCGCGCCTCCTCGAGTAATCGTTCGCGCCCCGGGGCAAGCCGGGGGAAGCAGCCTGATCTTCACGGCAGGCATGCCTCGTCATCCAGAAACGGGTTGCGCCGTCCGGATTGGGATTGTACCGGCGAGGCAACGGCGGCATCGCCGCCGCCCCTATATGTAGCCCTAAATCCGCACAGCGCCAAGAGTTTCCGCAAACCGGCCGGTTTCGCCGGGTAGACCTTCCGCCGGGGGTTGTTCGAAGAGGGTGCGCAAGCTGGACCTTGGCAGCCGGGCGATTTTCGAGATAGGCAGATAGATGCCCCGGTCGCTCCGCCAAATGCGGATCAAGCCGGCAACGGCGAATCGACGATGGTCTAGACTGGCGGCGGTGTTTTTCTTCCGCATTGCGTGTCCGAGCCGCGGGGACATTGCACCATGCTTACCCCGGCTGGTGAACGATTTGGCCGTCAGCGTCTTCAAGCGTCTTCAGGTGAATACGTCAGGCGGCGGTTGATCAAGCAAGAACATTGGGCGATGCAACTGGAAACAGCGCGGGTATGACGATATACTTTTCATATCCTGCTTATTCATATGCATCGGCCGGCGGCGGCAAGTCGAGGTGAAAGCGGCTGGCCGGCGATGCCTGCCCAGGGTTTCGAGACGAGGCTGTTTTTTTCTTTTGGGGGAGCCGGCCGTTTGCGCCAGGGGGAGGCCGACCGAGGATGGGTGTTCGAGCCAAGAGATACCGGATCGCTAAGCACTCGGTGGACCCTGTCGGGTCCCGGGCAAGCCGGGGCAGTCGCAAGCGTCACTGGAGCGAGTATTCAGACGCCGAGCTTCTTCAAGTGCGGATGTGCGATCTGAAGCTTTCGATCGAAGGGACGGCTCTCGAAGGGCGGATTGAGCGGCTTTACGAGGAGTTGGCTGCCCGGGGGATCGCCTTCCGGCCGCATTTCTGGATTTCCGACGAGTGGTTCTCTCCCGATGGAGTGCCGGGCGTGGCGGTGCCGTTTTACCTGGCCCACCCGCGTCTGGCCCGGTTGGAACGCCGGCAGGTGCTCGACGTGGAGGGTGGAACCGAGGAATGGTGCATGCGAATCCTGCGGCACGAGACGGGCCACGCCGTCGATACCGCTTACGGCCTGCATCGACGGCAGGCTTGGCGCGAGGTTTTCGGCAAGTTCTCGGAGCCGTATCCGGAGTATTACCGCCCGCGGCCGTATAGCAAGAGCTTCGTGGTGCACCTCGACTCGTGGTACGCGCAGAGCCACCCGGCCGAAGACTTCGCCGAGACGTTTGCCGTCTGGCTGAAGCCGCGTTCCGGCTGGAGGAACCAGTACCGCGACTGGCCGGCGCTGAAGAAGCTGGAGTACGTCGACCGCTTGTTGAACGAGGTCTGCCAGCAGAAGCCGAGCAACACGCGCCGCCAGCGGGTTTCCCCGCTGCGCGAGATGACCAAGACGCTTGGCGAGCACTACTTGGAGAAACGTGGCCGCTACGGGCTGGATCACCCGAACGCGCATGACCGCGACCTGCGGCGGATCTTTTCGGACGCGCCCGAGCACGCCCATCACCCGTCGGCGGCGGCGCTTCTCCGCAAGATGCGTCCCGAGCTGCGCCGCCTGGTGGCCCATTGGACTGGCGAATACCAGTACACAATCGACCAGGTGCTAGTCGAGATGATCGATCGCTGTCGCCAGTTGAGGCTGCGCGCCCATCGGATCGACGATACCGTGCGGCGCGACATGCTGGTAATGCTCACCGTGCAGACAATGAACTACCTGCACGCCGGGAACCATCGCCTCGCCCTGTAGGGTGGTGCAGAGCGGCCCAATCCCGAGGCGGTTTGCCGGGCTGTCCGCGCTTCCATGACAACTGGCCCAACACGGCCAAAACGCCAGCGCCGCCCCACCAATGGCGGGACATACGGTCCACTCGCTCTGTAGGGTGGTGCAGAGCGGCCCAATCCCGAGGCAGTCTGCCGGGCTGTCCGCGCTTCCATCACAACTGGCCCAACACGGCCGAAACGCCAGCGCCGCCCCACCAATGGCGAGCCATACGGTCCGCCGACGGGCCTGGAGACCCGTCCTACGACTGTAGGGTGGTGCAGAGCGGCCCAATCCAGCGGCGGTCTGCCGGCCCTTTCACGCTTCCATGACAACTGGCCCAACATGGCCGAAACGCCAACGCCGCCCC
>JAMOAF010000814.1 GCA_023621895.1 Planctomycetota bacterium | reverse complement strand
GACAAGCGCGACATCCGCTATGTCTACCACTACAACCTGCCCAAGAGCCTGGAAAGCTACTCTCAGGAGGTCGGACGCGCGGGGCGCGACGGTGCGGAATCGATCTGCGAGATGTTCGCCTCGGCCGACGACGTGGTCGTGCTGGAAAACTTCTCCTATGGCGACACGCCCACGGCCGAAGCCGTGGACGGACTGGTCCGCGACGTGCTGGGCCGCGGCGACCCGTTCGACCTGTCGGTCTACGACCTGTCGGGCCAGTACGATGTCCGGCCGCTTGTCGTCAAGACCCTTTTGACGTACCTGGAGCTCGACGGGGCGATCCGCGCCACCGGCCCGTTCTACGCCCAGCTCCGCTTCCAGCCGCAACGGAAACCAGAGGAGATCTTTCAACGTTTCGACCGCCCTCGAGCCGAATTCCTCCGCAAGGTTTTCGGCCAGGCTCGCAAGGCAAGAATCTGGCACACGCTCGACGTGGACCAGGCGAGCGCCAGCCTGCGCGAGCCGCGCGAGCGGATCGTGGCCGCGGTGACCTACCTCGAGGAGCAGGGCGACCTGGTCGTCGAAGCCGCCGGCCTCCGCCAAGGCTACAAGCTGGTCAACATGCCGCCAGACCTCGGCGCGGTGGCGCGATCGCTTGCCGAACGGTTCGAACGCCGCGAGCAACACGACGTCGAGCAGACCCGTCGCGTGCTGGAGTATGCCGAACTGAACGGCTGCCTGACCAGGCACCTGTTGACCTATTTCGGTGAACAGCGTGCAGACTGCGGCCACTGCGCCCGCTGCTTGGGAGCGCCGGGCAAACCGTTGCCGCCGCCAACCCACCGCCTGCCCGACGAGTCCGACGCGAAAGTGCTCGACGCGCTTCGCCGCGAGCGGCACGCCGCGCTGCAAACGCCGCGCCAGATGGCCCGCTTCCTCTGCGGCCTCTCCTCGCCGGCCACCACCCGGGCGAAGCTCCGCGCCCACGCGGCGTTCGGACGGCTGGAATCGACGCCGTTTCACACGGTGCTCAAGTTCGTCGAGAATCCATGAATGATCCTGCCAGGCCGACTCGGTTGCACGCCTGAACCACTCCCGCGAGGCGCGCGCCCGATAGCCGAATCGGCCGAGCAGTCATCCTGCTCCCGCCCCCGAAGCGTGCCGTCTTGCCGCAATCCCTTCACGAAAGGCTTGACAGCGCGCTGATTGCGGAGCTATGCAGTACGCGGCTGAACCTGGCACGATTCAAGATCAAATCCGAACCGCAAGCCAGGAAACATGCCGCCATCCCGGTTCGTTGCCCACCGGCAGTGACGCACGCCCGTGCTTGTTTCACCAACCGCCAGGGCGACCGGGGCGGGCACTCTCACCAACAAAAGGAAGTCCCCATGTCGCGACCTGAATCACCGCGCCCGGCCAGGCTGCTCCCGCGTCATGCTGCGATGTACAAAAACTTGGGCTTGGTGCGAAGGCGCGGCGCCGCCGCCGCGTATGTCGATACATGGTCCATAGCGCCGCGCGCGGCGCTGCTGCTCGCCTTGCTGGCGCTGCTCGCGCCGGCCGCGGCCCGAGGCGGCGACGATCTGGTCGTCCGCGATAGTGCCAGTCTTCCCGCCCCGCCGGCCATCGCCCTGATCGAACCGGCGAAGACGGGAGGAATCCTCGCGCCGGGAAAGGCCTTCCGCTTCCGTGTCACCGCCGATCGGCCCGTCGAGACCGGCGCGATCCGCGTCTGGCTCAACGGCGAGGAAGTAACCGAGCGCCTGCGGGTCGAGGGGACGCCGACAAGCCGAGAGGCAACGCTCGAAGGCCTGGCGCCAAACACCTCCTACCGCGCGAAGATCACCGCCGAAAACGCGCGCGGGTCCACGGAATGCGTAGCGCGCTTCTACACCTACCGCGACAAGGTCGACGGCTACCGGGGAATCTGGTATACCCTCGGGGAAATCACCGGCCCGTACGGCGACAAGAACTCCGGCGGCCTGGCCTTCTGCGCCAACCACACGCTCACACCAATGGCGGTCTACGCCCCGCAGGTCGAGAAAACGTTCTTCGTCTACGGCGGGACCACCGGCCCGGAAGACCGCTACCTCCTGGCGATGGCCTCGTACTACGACCACAAGCTGCACCGCGTGCCCCGGCCGACCATCGTTCGCGATCAGCGTGGGGTTGACGATCCGCACGACAACCCCAGCCTGACCATTGACCAGGCCGGGCACGTGTGGGTCTTCATCGCCGGCCGAGGGCGCCACCGCCCCGGGCAGATCTTCCGCAGCAAGCAGCCCTACTCCGTCGACGCATTTGATGAAATCATCTCCCGCGAGCAAACCTACTCGCAGATTTGGTACGTGCCCGGCAAGGGGTTCTTCCACCTCTTGACGCTCTACACCCGCGGCCGGGAGCTGTACTGGGAGACGAGTCCCGACGGGCGGAACTGGACCGCCGAGCCCGCCCGAGATCTCCCCAAGCTGGCCGGCTTCGACGGCCATTACCAGGTCAGCCGACTCGACGGGAGCAAGATCGGGACTGCCTTCAACTACCATCCCGGCGGCAAGCCCGATCGCCGCACCAACCTCTACTACGTCCAGACGACCGACTTTGGCCAGACCTGGACGACGGTCGACGGCCGCCGGCTCACCACCCCACTGGACAATACCGAGAACCCCGCCCTCGTGGTCGACTACCAGGCCCAGGGGCGGCTCTTCTACATCAGCAAGCTCGTCTTCGACGAGGAGAGCCGCCCGGTGATCCTCGGCGTCTCCAGCGGCGGCTACGCCCCGGGACCGCGGAACGATCCACGGCTTTGGGAGATCACGCGCTGGACCGGCGAGAAGTGGGTCACGTCCGTCGTGACGCAATCCGACCACAACTACGACTCGGGCGCCCTCTATATCGATGGCGGCCGCTGGATGGTGATCGGCCCGGCGCTCGCGGGGCCGCAGGTTTACTTCACGGGCGGTGAAGTCGGCCTCTGGGCCTCCACGGATCGGGGTGCGAACTGGAGTCTCGAACGGCGCATAACCGAGAACAGCCCCATGAACCACAGTTACGTCCGCCGGCCCCACAACCCGGCCGATCCGTTTTTCGCCGTCTGGGCCGACGGCGATTCGAGCCGCCTCTCTCCCTCGCGGCTCTATTTCACCAACTCCACGGGCGATCGGCTCTACATGCTCCCCTACCAGATGGACGCCGAGTATGCCGAACCGGTGCTGCTCGACCCTCCGACCCCTCCGCCCGCGGACGCTTCGAACCTCTCCGGTTCCGAAAGTCGCCTTAAGAAGACGCAATGACAATGCGGATCGCGAGAATCGGGACATTCCCCCCATAAGCGCCAGCCTTCGCCGCGGGCGGGAACCGCTGCGGCGTATGCTCGCCGTGTCAGGCGGATTCCACGTGCCACGGGTCGTCGTCTCCGATCTCTTGGCTCCCGTACTCGCTTCCGTCGAAGGCGTCGTCTTCCCCGGCGTCGAAGTCTTCGTCCCCGTAAAGCCCCTTGTCTCTGCTGGCGGTTGCCGCCTTTCGGTCCGTGTCTCCAGCACGAGGCTTCGCCGCCCGCGACCGGCTGCCCTCCCAAGGCGCTGGCATGTCGTCAACCGAATCGTTGATCTCTTCGAAGTCTTCTTGGGCCGGCCCGCCATCTCGCAGTTCGGCTTGCGGCGAATCCGCCGCCGAATTGCGGGCCGTGGGGGTGAGCTGAATCTTGGTGCTGCGCCTCGTTTTGGGCTCGGCCGCCGGGAGCGGCTGCGATTGCGATTCCTTGCCGCTCATCTGTTCCCAGTCGTCGATGCTCAGGAGGATCTCGCGGGCCTGCGAGCCGTTGTAGGGACCGACGATGCCGTCTTCCTCCATGTAATCGATCAGCCGCGCCGCGCGGCCGTAGCCGATGCCCAAGGCCCTTTGCAGCAGCGAGACGCTGCCGCGGCCCTCGCGGACCACGATGTCGACCGCTCCTTCGTAGAGCTCGTCGCGATTGCTCAACTTCGGCCCGCCCTCGGCGTCCTCGGTCTTCAACTGCACCAATTCGTGGACGAACTGGGGCTCGGTGGTCGCCACGGCGTCGATCACCTTGGCGATCTCGTCGTCGCTCAGGTAGGTTCCCTGGCCGCGAATCAGGGCGCTGGTGCCGGGCCGCAGGAACAGCATGTCGCCGTTGCCGAGCAGCTTCTCGGCCCCCATTTCGTCGAGTACCACGCGGCTGTCGATCCGGCTGGAGACCTCGAACGCGATCCGCGCCGGCAGGTTCGACTTGATCAGGCCGGTGATCACGTCGACGGTCGGTTTTTGGGTCGCCAGCACGAGGTGGATGCCGACCGCCCGGCTCTTCTGGGCGAGTCGGATGATGTGGCCTTCCACCTCCTTGGCGGCGGTCATCATCAGGTCGGCCATTTCGTCGGCCACGATCACGATATACGGCATGTGGCGAGGAATCTCCGCCCACTCCTCGTCGGATTCCGGCTCGATCCGGTCCCTGAGCTCCTCCTCGCCGAGCTGGTTGTACACGCTCAAGTGGCGGACGCCGGCGCGCGCCAGCAGTTGGTAGCGCTCCTCCATCTTTTCGACCGCCCAGGCGAGAATCGCCTCGGCCTTGCGCATGTCGGTCACCACCGGATGCATCAGGTGCGGAATCTTCTTGTAGGGGCTCAACTCGACCATCTTCGGGTCGACGAGCAGCATCCGCACCTCGTCTGGCCGCCGCGACATGAGGATCGAGACGATGATCGAGTTCAGGCAGACGCTCTTGCCAGTGCCGGTCCGGCCGGCGATCAGCAGGTGCGGCAAGGTCGAGAGGTCGACAACCATCGGATTGCCCGACACGTCCTTGCCCAGAAAGATCGGGATTCGCATCGCCTGGATCTTGCCGGTCGTCTCCTCGATGACTTCGCGGATGCGGACCAGTTGCCGCTCGGAGTTGGGCACCTCGATCCCGACCGTGTTCTTGCCGGGAATCGGGGCCACGATCCGCACGCTCGGCACGCGGAGCGCGATCGCCAGGTCGTCGGCCAGCCCCGTGATCCGGCTCAGCCGCAGGCCCGCCTCCAACTCGACCTCGAACTGGGCGATCACCGGGCCGGTCTGAATCTCCACGACGCGGACATTGAAGCCGAAGTTGGCGAACGTCTTTTCCAGCAGCTTGGCCTGGCGGCGGACCTCCTTCTCATGGTCCTCGAAACAGAAGGGCTCGCTCTCCAGAAGCAGGTCGATCGAGGGCAGTTCGTAGTCGGCCGCCTCGTCCGCCTTGGCCGCGGCCTCGATCTCCTCGATCAACTGCTCGCGCTTGGATTTCCGCGGCTTGCGAATCCGCAGGGGCGAGGCGATTTCGCCGGCCGGCGGATCGGCCCCCTGGCCCGTCGCAGCGACGTCCTCCTCGGCTTGATCGACGAGGACGACCTCTTCGCCAACGTCCTCCTTCTCCCTCAGCGCTCGGCCGAACACGCTAATCGCGGGACCGTCTTCACCAATTCCCCGGCCGGAGTCTTTCTCGGAAGCTCTGCTCGCCGCGACGGCGCTGCCGGCCGCTCGCGCGCGCCGCCCGGCCGCTCGCCCAACCCCGACCACGTGGCGGCCGAATCCCAGAAGAGGAAGAACGAGCAGCCAGCCGGCGAGCCGCAGCAGCAGGTAGTCGGTGGCAAGAAACACCCCGACGCACGCCGCGCTGATCACCAGGATATACGCCCCCACGCTGGCGAAATACATCTCGAGCATTCCGCGTCCGGCAGCGCCCAGGTATCCGCCGGCGCCGATCACCGGGCCGGGCGACAACTCCGGCACGGCCATGCTCGCCAGGGCGCAGAAGCCGGCCAGCGAAAGCAGCCAGCCCGAAAGCCGCACCAGGGGCTCCGTGATCGGGTGGCGCGAAAGCAGCGAGGCCGTGAGCATGGCCATCGAACCGAGAACGTAGTAGGCGCCAATGCCGAATGCCGTCAGCAGCACGTGGCTGACGATCGCGCCCGAGTGACCGCAGAGGTTGTTGATCGACTCGGGACGAGGATAGACAAGCCGGCCCGGCGGGTCCTCGGGCGCATAGCTCAACAGCGCAGCCGCCAGAAACACGGTCAGCGCAAGCAATCCGAGAGCCAACAGGTCGATTTTGAGGTTGCGTTCCTCGAACATGGTCAAGCGCTCGGTCATCCGGCCGCCAAGCTTGCGCAAGTCCTTGCGGCGCCGCCGTTCCCAGGCGCTTCCGTGCCCTGGCCATTTACCATCATCCGATAAAGAAAATCGGCTCCGCGGGCGAGCGTTGGCCAGCACGGCTCCCCGCGGCCATGCCGCTTGCCCTGAAGTTGTCACGCGAGCGACCGGCAGACCAGCTATAGCCGGCACGACAAGATCAGCCGCGCCCCTCCAAGCGGTATAAACGCTACAACCCGGCTGGCTCCCGCCCCGCCCCCATCTGGTTCCCAAGCTCCAGCTTGGGAACCCGATGACAGATAGCGCGGCAGACAACGCGCCCCCCGCCGTCACTCCAGGGGCTCGCCGGGCGGAAAATTCCGCTTCGGCGCCAATTCGTTCCCGTTTCGCACGGCCATGATGCTCACCAGGCGGCCCGAAGGATCGAGCCCCGCGACGTCCAATCCCGGATCGAGGCGTCCCGGCCAGTGCACCGTCCGGCCGGAAAGGATGCGCCGCACCTCGTCCTCCCCGAGAACGATTTGCGGAAGATGCGATACGGCCGCAATCGGCGGCAGGAGATGCCCCGTCCAGTTGTCTTTCGTCAACGACTCGGGACTGACGGCCTCTTCAATCCGAAACGGGCCGATGGCCGTTCGCTGGAGAGACGACATCACCGCAGCCGTCCCGAGCGACTCGGCCAGGTCGCGGCCAAGCGAACGCACGTAGGTCCCCCCCCCGCACTCGATTCTCACACGCAGTTCGGGGTAATCGTAGGCGACGACGCTCAACCGGTAAACATCGACTTCGCGCGGCGCGAGTCGCACATCCTCCCCTCTCCTGGCCAGGTCGTAGGCACGCCGCCCCCCTACCTTGATCGCGGAATAGGCCGGCGGGCGCTGAAGAATTCGACCAGTCAGTCGCTCGGCCGCTTCGCGGACGGCATTGGCCGTGGGGATCGGCGGATCGACCAACTCCGTCACCTCGCCGTCGGTGTCCTCCGTGTCGCTTTGCCGGCCGAGGAGAAACGTGGCGGAATACGTCTTGGGCATCTGCTGGACGTAGTCGGTCAGCCGCGTCGCCCGGCCAACCGGCGTCACGAGCACCCCCGAGGCCAACGGATCAAGCGTGCCCGCATGGCCAACCTTCATCGCGCGGCCGGCGAGACGCTGCACCTGGTCGACGACCTGCCGGGAGGTCAAACCCGACGGCTTGCACAGATTGAGCAATCCCCACCGCGCCACGCGAAACCTTCCTTTGATCTCTCGAAATCCACTCTCGCGACCCGACCGGACCGGCCGCCGGCACCGGCCCCGCTACACCAGGGCGCCCCTGGCGGCACGGCGCCCTTCGGCCCTCGCTGTTCATTCTAAATCGACCAGCGTGATTCGTGGAATAAGCGGCTGCTGTTCAGATAGCCGCGTGGGTTTGCCCCGCGCTTCGTTACGTACGGGTTGTGCCGCAGCGCAGGCGCGCCGCGCGGGGCAAGCGCACGCGGCTATCACGCTCTCATGAATTCCTCCCGGAATCACGCAAGCTCATTTAGCTGAACTTTCGCAGATTTTTTGAAGGATTTTGATGTTAAAAGGAGAACGGGGTTCCTTGTAGACTATGCGCGGTTGATTGCGTCAAAGACGCGCGCAAAGGACAAGGAGGTCC
>JAMOAF010000875.1 GCA_023621895.1 Planctomycetota bacterium | reverse complement strand
CGCCAGCTATCCTGAACGGTCCCAAGAGCCTTCCGCTCCCTCAGCACACCATCGGAGGTCTGACCATGTTTGCCGCCGAACAGAGCCCGCACTGGCGTGTCCCGGCCATCGTTGCAGCCGCGATCGTCGGCGGATTGTGCTGCCAAGTCGCCACCGCGACGGGCGCGGCCGAGCGCCCCAATATTCTCTTCATTTGCTGCGACGACCACGCCTACCAGGCGATCAGCGCCTACCAGCAGGTGTCGGCCTACCGGCTGAATCTCAACCAGACGCCCAACATCGATCGGCTGGCCAACGCGGGCATGCGGTTCGACAACTGCTTCGTCACCAATTCGATCTGCGGTCCCTGCCGGGCGGTTATCCAGACCGGCAAGTACAGCCATAAGAACGGCTTCTATACAAACGGCAACAAGTTCGACGGCGCCCAGCAGACCTTCCCCAAGCTGCTCCAGAAGGCCGGATACCAGACGGCCGTCGTCGGCAAGTGGCACCTCGGCGAGCACATGCAGCCCCAGGGTTACGACTACTCCGAGGTCCTCATCGGCCAGGGGCCCTACTACAATCCGACGATGCTCCGCAACGGCCAGCGGAACCGCCACACCGGATACACCACCGATATCATCACCGACCTGGCCCTCGATTGGCTTAAGAACGGCCGCGACCGGACGAAACCGTTCATGCTCATGTACCAGCACAAGGCGCCCCACCGCAACTGGCAGCCCGGTCCAAAACAGCTTGACTTGTACAAGGACGTGACGATCCCCGAGCCGGACACGCTCTTCGACGACTATGCCACCCGGGCCGCGCCCGCGAAAACCCAGGACATGTCGATCGAGAAGACAATGAATGCGGCTGACTTGAAGCTCACGCCTCCGGCAGGGCTCACGCCCGAGCAGAAAGCGAAGTGGGACGCCGCCTACGAGGAGGAGAACCGGGCGTTTCGCGCAGCGAACCTCCAAGGCAAGGACCTCGTGCGATGGAAATATCAGCGCTACATGAAAGACTACCTGCGCTCGATCGCCTCGGTCGATGAGAACGTCGGCCGCGTGCTCGACTATCTCGACGAGACGGGACTGGCCGAAAACACGGTCGTCGTTTACAGTTCCGACCAGGGATTCTACCTGGGCGAGCACGGCTGGTTCGACAAGCGCTGGATGTACGAGGAGTCGCTGCGGACGCCGCTTCTGATCCGGTGGCCGGGGGTGGTCAAGCCGGGCAGCGTCAACAAGGACATCGTTTCGAACCTCGACTTCGCCGAGACGTTCCTCGACATCGCCGGCGTCGAAGTGCCCGGCGACATGCAGGGCCGCAGCCTTGTCCCGCTCTTGAAGGGGACAACGCCGGCCGATTGGCGCAAGTCGTTCTACTACCACTACTACGAGTATCCCGGCGTCCATAGCGTCCGCCGCCATTGCGGCGTGGCGGACGGCCGGATGAAGCTGATCCACTTCTACGAGCCCGAGGTCGACCAGTGGGAGATGTACGACCTGGCCAATGATCCGAAGGAGTTGAACAACGTCTTCGGGCGGCCGGAGTATTCGGCCGATCAGGCCCGGCTTACCGAGGAGCTTGCCCGGCTTCGCCGGCAGCTCGAGGTGCCCGAGGAGGACCCGCGCCAGTCCCGGGCCGGAGCCGCGGAGAGAAAACGCCCGGCCGCCGGCCAGAGCAGGTCCGCCGGGTTGGGTCGTCCATGACGGGCTGGCGCGCCCGAAATCGCCTCGGCCCCCACTTCGTGCTAATGGCTTTCGGCGCAAATCCGCCGAGCGGGTCTTGACAACATTTGAGCAGCGGCTCATCTTTAGGGCATACGGTCGTGATTGCCGGTTTGGGGCACCCTCCTTCGACTTCCCGCCACGCGCACGGACGCTTCTTTTTCCAGTAGCCCTCGCCGTTTCCTTCGGCGCTGGCTGATCGGAGCAATCAGGGGATATTGCTCGGATGTTGGGTTGCCGGGCCGCCTTGCTCGGTGGCGTGGTAGGCCCTTGCTCCATTGACTCCGCCGCTTGCCCAGCGCGTTGTGAACGCGACTTGATAAAGATGAAATTCAAACTGATCGAACTGAACCCGCTCGGCCATAACCGGAAAGTGGTCCTCGACAAGTTGCCGGCCGTGTTGGGACGCAGCAGCTCTTCGCAGATCCTGGTGGCGGACCAGTGGGTCAGCCGGCGCCACTGTGAGTTGGACGAGGTCGACGGTGTCCTCGTCGTCCGCGACTTGGGCTCAAGACACGGCACCTATGTCAATGGAATGCGGGTCTCCGAGGCGAGACTCCTGCCCGACGACAAACTCACCGTGGGCTTGACGAGTTTCGTGGCCAGCTATCGGGTGGGCGTCCGCTCGGCTCGCCCCGCCGATTGTCTCGCCACGGACCGGTAGCGGCGCTGGTCTTGGGCCGTGCCCTCGCGGCCCGGCGGTCTGCCACTTGCCGCCGCCGGCTCGAAATCCCGGCCAGTCCCGCTGCGTCGCCCGCGCCCGCGGGTGAAACGGCTGATTGGTCCGGACCGCCGCGGCGTGCAACCGGCTCGGTCGATGCCTCGAATAACTGGCGGGCGGCGCCCGAATCGAGTATCCTCAACTGCCGAGGGCCAAACAGAGGGGATGCGGAATCCATGACTCGGCAAAAGAGCCGCGACAAGAAGAAATCCAATTCCGCGCCCGCTCCTCCGCCATACTCGGCAGACCGGCCACCGGGCGATGCCCAGTCGCTGGCACAGGCGCTTCGCGAAAGCGAGGCTCGCTACCGGCGGCTCCTCGATGCCGTGACCGATTACGCCTACGCCGTCCGGATTTGCCAGGGAGAGCCGGTTGCCACCGAGCACGGTTCAGGGTGTATCTCGGTCACCGGCTACTGCCCCGAAGATTTCCAGTCGGATCCCTTTCTCTGGATCAAGATGGTCCATCCGGACGACCGGGAGGCGGTGCTCAAACACGCAAGAGACGTTCTCCGCCGGGATGCCGAGCCCCTGGAACACCGGATTCTCCACCGCGACGGTTCGACCCGCTGGGTCCGCAGCACGATCATCCGGCATGTCGAGGGCGAAACGCTCGTCCGCTACGACGGAATCCTCCGCGACGTCACCGAGCGGCGGCGGTTGCAGGACTCCCTCCGCCAGTCGTCCACGTTCCTGCAAACGGTGCTCGACGCGATTCCCGAGGTTACCCTGGTGGTCGATGCCCAGCGGCGGATCCTCCTGGCCAATCGGGCGGCCCAGTCGCTGGCCAGGGAACGGGCTCCGCTCGTCGAGCAGATGACCTGTAGCGCCTTGTTCTATCCCGGCTGCCCCAACTGCCACGAGGATGCCGAGTGTCCCGTGTCCCAGGTCCTCTCAACCAAGAGCCCCGCGATGGTCACCCGGGGGTTCCGAAGTCCGGACGGCGCACAGATGGTCATGGAAGTCAGCGCCGCCCCGATCGTCAGCGGCGGCGAGGTGAGCGCGGTCGTCATGTCCTGCCGCGACATCACCACCCGGCGCCGAATCGAACAGACACTGCACGAGACGGAATTGCAGTTGCTTACCGCCCAGAGAATCCAGGAACACCTGCTGCCGAAGCAGGCGCCGGAGTTTGCCGGGCTGGATATCGCCGGAGCCCTCTATCCGGCCGAGTTTGCCGCCGGCGACTACTACGACTATTTGCCCATGGCGGGCGATTGCCTGGGCCTGGTCATCGGCGATGTCACCGGCCACGGATTCAGCTCCGCCCTGATCATGTCCCTGACCCAGGTCCTGATCCGGATGTTGGTCGAGGCCCACGACGAGATCCCCCAGGTGTTGCGCCACGCCAACTCGGTCCTCTGCCGAGCCACCAGCGAGTATCACTTCGTCACGCTCTTTTGCGGCCGAATCGACACCGGGCGCCGCGAGCTGGTCTACGCCAGCGCCGGCCACCCGCCGGGATACCTGATCGGCCGCGACGGAGAGGTGAAAAGGTGGCTCGAGAGCACCTCGCACCCCCTGGGCATGTTTCCCGATATCGGCTTTCCCACGTCAGACCCAATCCACCTCGAATCCGGCGACATCCTCGTGCTGGTTACCGACGGCATCGAGGAAGCACGCAAGCCGAATGGCGAACTGTTCGGTCGCCAGCGATTGATCGACGTTGTCCGGCGGCACCGGCAGCGGTCCGCCCAGGAAATCGCCAAAAGACTCTGCCGGACCGCACGCGAATTCGCCGGCCGGATCACCCCCGAAGACGATACCACGGCCGTCATCGTCCGCGTTCTGGAGTGACCTCGCCGCTTGGTAGTGCGCAGCCTTCCCCTGGTTCCCAAGCTCCAGCTCGGGAACGTCCCCATCCCCCAGGCCATGGTTTTCATCATTCCAGGCGCCGCCAGGCGGTGCGCACAGCCAATCATCCCCAAGCAGGAGCTCGGGCACGAGGTGAAAACTGAAAACTGAACCCTGAACCCCGAACCCTGAACCCCGAACCCCGAACCCTCCAAGGCCCCCCGATGCTCCAAACGCCGAATCGCCGATTTCGCTTTCTCGCAGCCCTGCTGCTGACCTTCAGCGGGCTGGCGGCAGGCAATCTCCTGCCCGCGGCCACGTTCGTGGTCGCCCCCGGCGGCCGGGATGACAACCCGGGAACGCCCGAGGCGCCCAAGGCGACGCTCTCGGCTGCGCGCGATGCCGCGCGAGCCGCCGGCGGCAAGCCTCATCGGATCATCGTCATGCCTGGCGATTATTTTTTGACCAGCCCGCTCGTGCTCGACTGGCAAGACAACGGCCTTTCGATCGAGGCCGGTGAAGGCGGCCCGGCGACCCTTTACGGCGGCGCCCTGGTGACCGGCTGGCGCCCCGAAGGCGACAAGCTCTGGTCCGCGGCAGTCGCCGGCGTCAAGGAGGGAAGCTGGGACTTTCGGGCCCTGGTGGTCAACGGCCGGATGCCGGACCGGGCCCGGCTGCCGGCGTCGGGCGAGTTTCTCCACAGGAGCGTCTTCGACGTGAGTTGGCTTTCGACCGTCGGCGGCGGCTGGGATCGCGAGCCCACCCCCGAGGAGCTGACCACGCTGCTCTACGACCCGAAGGACATCCCCCCGTCGCTCGACGTCCGCTCGGCCGAGGTCCGCGTCTACCACATGTGGGACGAGTCGACGGTCGGCCTGTCCGCCATCGACACGCAGCGCCATGCCCTGCTGTTCTCCACGCCCGCCAAGTCGCCGCCCGGCGCGTTCGGCGTGAAGAAGTACGTGATCTTCAATACCCGCGAGGGGCTCACGCGCCCCGGCCAATGGTGTCTGGACCGGACCGCCGGCGCGATCGTCTACTGGCCGCTTGCGGGGGAGGACATGACCGGCGCCAAGGTGATCGCGCCGCGGCTCGAACGGATTCTGCACGTCGCCGGCACGCGGCAGAAGCCGGTTGAAGACATCGCGATCCGCGGACTGAAATTTCGGGCGACGACCACTCCGCTGAAACCCGGCGGATTCGGCGCCTACGCGTACGACGGCGCGGTGCGCGTGGAATTGGCCAGGCGCTGCGCGCTCGAAGGCCTCGATATCGGCTGTGTCGGCGGCCAGGGCCTGATCGCCGAGCAGCTCGGCGATTGCCGCATCACCGGCTGCCAGGTCCACCACGCCGGCGCTTGCGGGATCAAGACCAGCGGCTCCGGCACGCTGCTGGCCAACAACCACATCCACGACATTGGCGTCTGCTATCCGAGCGCGATTGCGCTGTCGGTGCATGGATCGCGAAACGGCAAGGGCAAGGGCTTTCACATCTATCGCAACGAGATTCACGACGCCCCCTACAGCGGCATCTCGGGCGATGGAGAGGGCCTCTTGATCGAGCAGAACCTGATCTACCGCGTGATGCGCGAATTGCAGGACGGCGCGGCGATCTACGGCGGCATGCGCGAGAGCATCCTCCGCGGCAACATCGTCCGCGACGTCGTCAAGACGGGCGAAGGATACGGCGTATCCGCCTATTACCTCGACGAGGGCGCACGGGACTGCATCGTGGAACGCAACGTCTCGGTGGGCGTTGCCCGGCCCTCGCACAACCACATTGCCACGAACATCACGATCCGCGACAACGTGTTCATTGCCGAGGGCGACATGTCGCTGAGTTTCCAGCGCTCGGCCGGCTGCACGGTCGAGGGCAACACGTTGTTCGCTCCCGGCAAACTCACCGTCGCGCCGCCGGGTGCGGTGGCTGTCTGGAAAGACAACGTTGTTTTCCACAACGGCTTGGGCCAGGACGGATCGCCCCAGCCATTCACGATCGACGACCGGCTTCCGCCGGCGGCCCAGCCCCAGCGGATGACCTGGAGCGCCGGCGCCGCGCGGGTCGCCAAACCGCCCGAAATTGACGGCGAAATCGCTTCCGGCGAATGGCCGGGCGAGCTTGTTCGCCTCGACCGCACGCCCACCCGCTGGAGCGCTAGCGGCGCGCCGGTCTATGCCCGGCTGGCCTACGACGATGAATTCCTTTATGTGGCGCTGAACGTCGTGACCTTCGACGCCTCTAAATTGAGCGGCGGCGCCGCGTGGGGCCGCGACGACGGGGCGGAGTTGGCCATCGCCGGCAAGTCGGCCGGCGGCCAGGCGGTGATCTATGTCGTCCGCGGGTATCCCGGCGGCGCGCTGGAAAGCACGGGCGAGGCCGGCGCTCCTGCCGCCGACGCGGAGCGGCTCGCCGCGGGGCTCAAGTTCGCCGCAAAGCCCTACGGGAAGGCGCGCGGCGGCTGGCGGGCGGAACTGGCCGTGCCCTGGAAGACTCTCGGCCAGAAACCGGAAACGGGTCTCAAAATCCCCTTCAATCTGACGGTCTATCGCAGCCAAGACGATGTCTGGCGCTGCTGGGAAGGCACGCTTGCCGAGTCCTGGCGGCTCGACCAGGCCGGCACGCTCCAGTTGGGGAAATAAAGGGGACAGGCGCATATATTGAGATAGATGGGGTATTCCGGTCGTGTTGCGGCCCTGCCTCGAACCGCAAGAGGCGCGCCGAGGGCATGGTGTTCCACGTTCCCAACCGCCTCTGTCCGCCGCGGCAGGTCGCGTACGGGAGCACGGGTTGGACCCGGGCAAACAGCGGAGCAACGGCGTCTGCAATCAGCCCTGCGCCGTCGCGGCCGCCCTCAAAAAGAACCGGCTTGATATGCCAATACGCGCATCTTCCCCAAGATATGCGCCTGTCCCCTTGATCAGGCCTGTCCCCTTAATCAGGCCATAAAGAGAGTGGCTTGATGGTAGCTGAACGGAAATTCGCGGAAGATTCGGTACCAGTTCACGACTACGACGATCAGACGAAGTTTCAAATGAGGGCCGGATTGGGTTGGGACTGGGTGCTATTTAAATACTAAGCTTCTTATCGTCGGTGGGGACGGGGGCGAGCTAAGCCCGTCGGGGCAAAGATCACGTTGAACGTCACATGATTTGAGGCGAGGCTTTCTTTTGACATGCAAGTCAATGTGACAGGATGACTACATGGACGAGAACCCTTACCAGTCTCCCGAGCCTTCCTCCGGGAGTGAGAAGCGATCGACAAAGGGGCTCAAGCGGTTCCAGTTCGCAGTTGCGTGCGGGTTCTTCGCATTTATGGGGTCGTTTCTTCTCCTTGGGGGCCTTTTGGAGCTTCTTCTGCCAACCCTCCCCACGCCGTACATCCTGCTACCTGCAGTGTTGGTCGGATCCGCAGTGGCGTGGCTGATGGTGAGATGGGCCTTGCGCAATCCATGCTCCAAATGGGTATTTCCGGTTGCCTTCTTTCTCGGTGCTTGTGCACTCATTTTGGTCATCATCGCTGGGTTTG
>JAMOAF010000529.1 GCA_023621895.1 Planctomycetota bacterium | reverse complement strand
CCTTAAGTATTGCCGAGTCAAAGAGGGTGCCGAGGGGGTTGGTTTACAGATTATGTAACCACACCCGCCTACTCTGTTTGCTTCAGAAATCGGCTGTCGATCGACTTGAACCGCTCTCCACATGACAGACAGCGGTGGTGACGAATCCGCGGCATTCCGTTTTTTGGCTTCTTTCCGCTCGACGCAACAACGGTCTCGGGGTGTCCGCAGTGTGGACAGGCCCGCACCGGATAGGCCGTATCACGCTGATTCGCAGATGGCCGCTCAGGCTCCGCCGGCGCGAAATCCGGCTCGGCGTCCACGTCGTCGTCGAGGTCGTCACCATCTGCGTCGACCGGTTGGCTCTCCGGCAGTCGGCGGAAAGCGAACGCCATCCCGCAGTGTCGGCATCGCGCACGTCCCTGCGGCCACCACGAGCCGCGGCCGTCGTCGTCGTGCTCCGGCGGTCGCTGGAGGATCGTGGCGTCACGGCACCCGCAGCGGGGACAGGCCGGTCCGTTCAACGGTTCGAGCGTGATGATTCCCATGTCAGTCCGTTGGGTTGGCTCTACGTTTCGTCTTGCGCTCCTGCGCGGCGAACCATCCACCCTTGACCTCCGGCTGGTGCCTTCCGGCCGGCTCACGCAGCAGTCGCACACCCTTCATGTTCGCGGCCACGTTCGCCATGTAGCTCGCGTCGAGGTAGTGATTCGTGTCGCTTTTGTTCGTCCATCGCCTGACCAGCCTGCCCTTGACAACCTCCTCGATCTCGATCTCTGCGGTGACATGCTTGGCGTAGGAGAAATGCCCCTTCTCGTCGAAACTCAACGCTTGGGTGTCGCTCGGCTCGCCGTACAAGAACATCGTTCCTGGCTTGTCGGTCGCCGTCATCCATCGCGCGTGCTCCCATGTCTTCCACCTGTCGGCATCCATACAGACAAGCCACGTGCCGCGTCTCTGCCGTGACAAGAACCACCCATCGCCAGGCTTGCGGTCGGGTGACGGACGAATCACCTCGCTAAACCTCGCCTGCACGCACCCGGCGGACTGGCCAAATCCCATCGCCGGCTGAATGTCGCGGCCAAGCTGTCGGCAGGCGTGGTAAATCACCTGCGTCTGCCAGCCGGCGTCAACCAAGGTCAGGTCAACCGGCATCTCCTGGCCGTCAGGCGTGCGGTACGGATTGGTCGCCAGGAACTCCATCCTCGCACGGATCGCCTGTGTGATTGCCATTTCGAGGCCATCATCGCTGCCGCGGATCGTGCCGAGCACCTCCTGAACGCCGTAATCGATCGTGTAGCCGGTGCCGTCAGGCCGCCAGGCTCTCGCGACGAAATGCAGTGCGATCTTTCGCACGTCGATTCCCTGGGTAACCACCGTGCATCCAGGCGGCACGATGCGTCTGGGGTATCCGCTTAGCTGCCGCTGGACCCTGTATGCCGTGATTCCGGATTCAATCGGTCCCGTTTCCTCGGGTGGGTCGTTGTCATACTCCGTGCTCACTGATTCCTGTCTTGCGGTGCGCCGTGTAAAATTCATGCGCTCGCTGCGTCGGCGGATCGGCCGCCCAGTCCGCACGCCGAAGCATCACGAACTCGTCCCACAGGTCTTGCCGTTCCGGCGGCTTGACCATGTACCTGAAGCGCCTGCCGCGGAAACTCGGCTTCTGCGCGGGGTCGGTGTACTTGTAGCTCAGGCTCCGGCGGCTCATGATCGTGGTGAGAATCACGCGCGACAGGCGCCGCGTCTGGCCGGCACACCCTGCAATGTCCTGGTCGATCTTCAGCTCTAGCTTCTGCCGCTGCCGGTCGTCCGTGCTCCCCGCAATGTCCCGCGTCTCGGGGTCGTCGATCACGGCCAGGTCAGGCCGCATTACGCCGTACCGCAATCCTCGCACAGCGGCATCGAGGCCCCTGGTTGCGATCACCTGGCCGGATGCACGCGATCCCTTGCACTTGATCGTCGGGAGTACGATCTGGCGGCCGGACCATCGGATTTTCGATCGCTGGTCGGTGAACTCAGCCGTGCCGATTGACCCGTAGACGACTTGGCCGGATGCTCGGTTTGATTGACCTTCGAGCGCCGCGGCCGGCTGGCAGACCTCGCCGTAGTCCTCCACGAGCCGCTCGTTTTCTTCGAGCCGCTGCTTGATGTTGGATAGGATGCGTTCGGCATCGTCGCGGGTGGCCTATAAAATCACAGGAAACGACAGCACGCCGG
>JAMOAF010000789.1 GCA_023621895.1 Planctomycetota bacterium | reverse complement strand
GGTTTCGACGCTGCGAGTATTTAACCCCTCTCTTCTGCAAGATTTCGGAAGATGTATGGCGGGCTTCCTCTGTACGGCTTTGCGTCAGGGGCATTTGTGGCCCATGGTGCGCGTCGGATGTGGCGAGAAGTGGGATGATGCGGGTCGTCTCACGCGGTGCCACGCCCAGGACGTGCCGGACAGGGAAGCGTTCAGATACAAGCTCGTCCGAAACCGCACGGAATTCTGCGAGTCTCGAAAGGAGAATCGTGTTGAAACCGACCGCAAGAATCCTCACCGGCCCGCTGGCACTGCTGCTGGGTTTCTCCATGGCGGTAGTGCAAGCCGGGCAGCCGCCCATGGGCGGAATCCAGAACGGGCAAGCCGGCAGCCTTTCTGGACCTGACGCACGCCGTCAGAGCGACGATCTGTTGGCCCGGGCTCGCATGGCGATCCAGGAAGACAACTTTGCGGCAGCCGAATCGTTGATTGCCCAGGCGGAAGCGCTGGGAGTCGACTACGGGGTGCTGCCCATGGGCTTGACGCCGAACAAGGCGCGAGCCGAACTCGAGCGGAAACGGCAAGCGGCCGCGGGAACTCGAACCGGCGGGCTGTTGGGGATTGGGGCCTCCCAGGCGCCCGTGCCCAACGACCCCTTCCCCGCCTCGAGCGGAGGCATCCAGCCGCTTCCATCGCCGGCGACTCTGCCGGCGCACGGCGCGGCGCCGGTTGGAATGCGAGCTCAAAGCGACCAGTTGCTGTTAACGGCGCGCCGGCACTTGGCCATGGGCGATGTGCGGCAGGCCCGGCGAGCGGTGGAAGAGGCCACCCGGCTGAACGTTCCCTACGGCTCCGCGGACGACAGTCCTGCCCGAGTCGAGGCCTTGATTGCGTCGTATGCCGATCTGATGGCTCAGCGGGCGCAGCGCGAGGGGACCGATGCTTACCGCCGGCTGCACGCCAAGTGCCTGCTTGAGCAAGCCGAGGGATTGCTGCGTTGGCACGATTACGGCGAGGCCGAACGGATGGCGCAGGCGGCCGCCCGGATGAGAGTCGCCTTCAACGCCTATGAAATGAATCCCCAACTGATGCTCCAGAGAATCGAGACAGTGCGGGCGCAGTCGCGCTCCGCATCGCCGGCCGCGGGCCTGGCCGCCCAAGCCGGGCCAAGCGGGGTCATTCAGGCGGGCCATCTTGTGCCGGCGCCCGCGCCGTATCCGAGCACGGATGCGACGCGAGCCGTTTACGATCCCGGCGCTGATCCAACTCGAAATATGCTCGTCCAGGGAGTGCAGCCGGCGCCGCCAACTCCGATAGCGATGGGTGGTGAAGCTCCTCAAGGCGCGCCCGGCCTCGGGTTCCAGTTGTTCCAGCAGGGCGAAGCGGCGCTTCGGGCTCACGACACGCAGGCGGCTCGCAACCTGTTCCAACAAGCGGCCGCCCACGCGCGAGAACTGGATCCGATGACGCAGCAGCGGCTGCAAGACATGCTGCAATTGCTGGATGCCGCGCAGCCGTCCGGGCAGAATCCCGGCCAGCCCCCGTCGATCATCGACGAGGCCGCGGCCAAGGCGGCGCTGCTCGCTCGCCAGGTAAGCGTTGACATTGCCCAGCAGACGCGGGAGGCCGAACGGCTCCGCGCCACCGATCCGAACGCCGCGGTGAAACTGCTCGAAGAGACCAAGGCCAAGGTTGACGCGGCCGGGCTCGACCCCGCCTCGCGGGACAGGCTCCTCCGGCAGATCGACCGGGCCCTCTTGGACACGGCCAATTATGTCAAGCAGAACAAGGGTCGGATCGAGCTCGATCAGCGGAATCGGCAAGTCCTCAGCCAAATCGAGCAAGAGCAGCAGATGACGCTCGATCGGCAGCAAAAGCTCAAGGAGATGGTCGATCGCCACAATCTGCTGATCAACGAGCAACGCTACGAGGAAGCCGAGGTGGTGGCCAAGCGGGCGAAGGAACTCGCCCCCAACGACCCGATCACCGAGCAGTTGGCGATGACTTCGCGGGCAATTCGGCGGATGGCCGCCAACCAGTCGATCCAGGACATGAAGGAGCGCGGCTTCATCGACGAGCTGCTTTCCGTGGATCGCGCGTCCGTGCCCTTCGGCGACGATTCGAACCCGCTCCGCTGGCCAACGGACTGGGATCGGATCGCCCGGCGAAAAGGATCCCGCGAGCAACCGCTCCGCCAGCGAACGGAAGCGGAAATGGAGATCGAGCGGCGTCTTCAGACGCCGGTGCTCCTGGAGTTCAAAGGCGAACCGCTGGCGAACGTGATGGAGTACCTGAGTAAGCTCGCCGGCGTGAACGTCTACCTCGACCCCCAGGGGTTGCAGCAGGAAGCGGTCACGACCGAGGATCCGGTGACGATCAACCTCTCGCAGGAAGTGGCCCTGAAAAGCGCGCTGAACCTGATCCTGCAACCACTGCACCTGAGCTACGTGATCAAGGACGAAGTCCTCAAGATCACCAGCGAGCAGATGCGGAGCGGCGACACGTACATCAAGACCTACAACGTGGCTGACCTGGTCGTGCCGATTCCCAACTTCATGCCGAGTACGGGGATGGGGCTGGCCGGGGCCTTGAACGAAGGCCTCTCGCGGGTCAGCTTCGGAGGCAGCGGGTACGGCGGCCCAATGGCCTCGCCGATGGCGGTCGTCGCCAGCCGCAGCGGCTCGGGCGGCAGCGGCAAGATCAACGAGAGCATCCTCGCCCAGATGACCGGCAGCACGCCCGCGACCGGCGCCAGCCCCACGACGATGCCGATGGGCTTCGGTCCCGGCGGGGCGGGCGGCGGGACGATGGCCGACTTCGACAGCCTGATCCAATTGATCACGGCGACGATCCAGCCGGAAACCTGGGAAGACGTGGGCGGGCCGGGGTCGGTCGCCCCCTTCGAGACGAATCTCAGCCTGGTCATCCGGCAGACGGAGGAGGTCCACGAGGAGATCGTCGATCTGCTCGAGCAACTCCGCCGCATGCAGGACCTCCAGGTCACGATCGAAGTCCGCTTCATTACGCTCAACGACAACTTCTTCGAGCGGATCGGCGTCGACTTCGACTTCGACATCAACGACAACATCGACCGCCCGTTCCAACTCTTCGGGCGGACGATCGACGACGGGGATCCGGCGGCCGGCACCGAACCGACCCGGAACACGCTCGACCAGGATTTCGATCGCAGCGTGACGGTAGGCATGCAGCAGCCGGGCGTGTTCTCGGCCGACCTGGACATCCCCTTCACGCAGAACAACTTCAGCCTGGCGGTGCCGCAGTTCGGCGGGTTCGACGCTTCGGCCGGCGCCCAGATGGGCTTCGCGATCCTCAGCGAAATCGAGGCGTTCTTCTTCATCGCCGCCGCGCAGGGCGACCGCCGCAGCAACGTCATGCAGGCCCCCAAGGTCACGCTCTTCAATGGCCAGCAGGCCTACGTTTCCGACACGTCGCAGAGCCCGTTCGTGATCAGCGTCGTGCCGGTCGTCGGGGACTTCGCCGCGGCGCAGCAGCCGGTGATCGTCGTGCTCAACGAAGGCACCTTCCTGACCGTCCAGGCAGTCGTCTCCGACGACAGACGATTCGTCCGCCTGACGGTCGTGCCGTTCTTCAGCAAGATCGGCGAGGTGAACACCTTCCAGTTCACCGGTTCGGAGACGACCACCGAGAGCACGTCGGCGGACGGCGTCCAGGATAAGCCGAACGACAACACCAAGAAGTCGTCGAACAAGCAGTCGACCAAGAGCGGCACGACGGTGCAACTGCCGACGTTCTCCTACGTCACGGTGACCACGACCGTCAGCGTGCCGGACGGCGGCACGGTGTTGCTCGGCGGGATCAAGCGACTGAGCGAAGGCCGCAGCGAGTTTGGCGTGCCGATGCTGAACAAGCTGCCGTACGTGAATCGCTTGTTCAAAAACGTGGGAATCGGGCGCGAAACCCAAAGCCTGATGATGATGGTCACTCCGCGGATCATCATCCAGGAAGAGGAAGAAGAGAGGCTGGGGATTACCAGCCAGTAGCCCGGCGTCTTGAAAAGAGCAGGCCGTCGCCGGCGGAATCTTCCGCCGGCGGCGGCCTTTTTTTGTGGTTCACGTGGCGACCAGGGTCTCCAGCTGCCGCGCCAGCCGCTTGCGGGCGACGTGCAGCCGCCGCTTGATCGTGCCGACCGGCGAGTTGAATTCGTCGCTCATCTGGATCAGGCTCCGGCCGCGAAAGTAGAACGCCGTGAGCGTGTCGCGATCCATGTTCGACAGCCGATCGAGGCCGACGCGCAATTGCTCGCAGCGTTCCTCGCGGATCATCCGCGCCAGCGGCGTCTCGGTCTCGACGCCGCGCGACTCGACGCCGTCGGCATCGAGCGAGGCCATCGGCCGCGAGCGAACCGCTCGATTAATGGCCATCCGCGAGGTGATGGCGCGGATCCAGCCCCCAAAGCAGGCGGGATCCTGCAATTGATCCAGCTTCCGCAGAGCCTGGACGAAGACGTCCTGGCAGAGTTCCTGGGCCTCCGCCTCGTTGCCCAATCGGCGGTAGGCCGTCACGTGGACGATGCGGCGAAACCGCTCGAAAAGCTGCTCGAATGCATCGCGGCTGCCGCGCTGGGCCGCCAAGACCAGCTGGGCCACTTGCTGGTCCGTCTTATTTCGTTCAAACGATTCGGAAAACATCACGGGGATCTCTTCTTGCAATGTGCTCGGTAAGGGACCAGAGAGCGCCGGCCGTGTGGAGAAGACACGGGACCGGGACATGCACGATGCCCCATTCCCGGTCCGCCCCGCCGCGCCCGCTCGCGAGTCTCTTCCTCGAAAGATGCTGGCTCAGTCGTCGACCGATCAGAACCTGCCGGGAAGACTCGCGGGACACGACGCCAGGCCGCGCCACGCCGGAACCTGGCGTAGCGACACCGCACTGGCGGGCCGCCCGGCAAGGCCGGCTGTACTTGGATGGCTATACCAGCCCCAGAGGGCCAGTCGCCCATCGGCGCTGCGCTGACCGAGCTGCGCAAGAAGAATCCGCGCGACTTGACAAAGGCGCAACGAGGCCATGGGCAATGCAACGACGATGCGAACGACGGCACCGAAGTGCTTGCGATTGTCGCGGACATTGAATTTCCGGACGGTCGTCGTGCGTGCGAAGTTGGCCATGGTAAACCTCTGCGCCTTGCGCTGTTTGAAGACAAAAAATGTCTCGGAGTTATTAGTAGACCCCCGAGAACCAAAAAGGTTCCCCTCTGGAATCGAATTTTATCGGAAAAATTCTGCGCCGCGGGAGATTCTCTCCGAAAATACCCCTGGCGCGGGGGTTTGACCGTCGTGGAACGGTCATGCCAGGTCAAAACCGAAGTAGTCCGCCGCGTTGCGGTAGCAGATGTCCTGAACCATCGGCCCAACCAGTTCGAAGTCGGCGGGCAGGATACCGCGCTCCATCTCGCCGCCCAGCAAATTACAGAGGATGCGGCGGAAGTATTCGTGCCTCGTGTAGGAAAGGAAGGAACGGCTGTCGGTCAACATGCCAACGAACAGGCTCAGGAGGCCATGGTTGGAGAGCGTTTCGAGCTGCCGCTCCATCCCGTCTTTCTGATCGAGAAACCACCAGCCGCTGCCGAACTGCATCTTGCCCGGCGTGACGCCGTCCTGGAAGTTGCCGATCATTGTTGCCAGGACATCGTTCATCGCCGGATTGAGGTTGTAGACGATTGTCTTGGCCAGTCGTCCCTGCCGGTCGAGGCGATCGAGGAACCGGGAAAGGCCGACCGCCACGGGCCAATCACCGATCGAGTCGAAACCCGTGTCGGGGCCGAGTTGCTCGAATCGCCGGGAATTATTGTTGCGCAGCGCTCCGATATGGAACTGCTGGGTCCAGCCTTCTTCGTGATCGAGCAGGGCGAACTCGTAGAGCATCGTTGACTTGAACCCGCGGATCTCTTCGGCGGAAATCTCGCGGCCGGACCGGGCCTTTTCGAAAATCGTCTCCATTTCCGAGGGGGTGGCAAACGCTTCGTAGAAGGTCTCGACCCCGTGATCGGAAAGTCGCCCACCCGCTTTGTGGAAGTGCTCGTGCCGCCGCCGGATCGCCTCCATGAAAGTGGTGAAATCCTTGATGTCCACGTCGGCCGCCGCGGCCAACCGGTCGACCCAGGGATTGAACACCGCCAGGTTGTCCACGGCCATGCCCTTGTCGGGCCGAAAGGTGGGAAGGACTCTCACGGCGAAAGAGTCGTCCGCGGCGATCGCCAAGTGATGCTCGAGGCTGTCGCAGGGATCGTCGGTCGTGCACACGGCCTTGACGTTCATCCGCTCCATGATCCGCCGGCAAGAGAAACCACTCTCGGCAAGCCTTGCGTTGCACTCCTCCCAGATGCCTTGCGCGGTTTCGGGGCCAAGCAGCCGATCGCGAATGCCGAACGGGCGGTTCAACTCCAGGTGTGTCCAATGGTAGAGAGGATTGCGGAGCGTGCGGGGGACCGTTTCCGCCCATTTCTGGAACTTGTCGCGATCGCAGGCATCGCCAGTGCAGTACCGTTCATCGACTCCGGCCGCGCGCATCGCCCGCCACTTGTAATGATCGCCGGCGAGCCAGATCTGCGCGAGATTGTCGAAGCGGTGGTCGCTTGCGATCTGATCCGGCGGGAGATGGCAGTGGTAGTCCAGGATTGGCATCTGGCGGGCGTATTGGTGATAGAGCCGCACTGCGGCGTCGCTGTGGAGAAGGAAATTCTCGGTGATCAGAGGGACGTTCACGGTTTGTCCTAGGATTATCCAGAGGGAGTTGCCACGGAGGTGAGCGCTGCGGTCAGCTGCGGTCAGCGGCCGAGAGGCGGTTCGGACCGGATGAAATCGGCGTATGCCGCGCGGGCGTGCCGCATGTCTTCCGCTCGTTCGAGCAAGATGCCTCGCAATCGCGAGCGAAGGATCACGCCCTTTTCCAAGGTGGCCGCGAACAGCGTGCGATCCAGACCAACGGCCCCATGCCCGTGCCCGGTCAATCGGCAGCAGCGGGAATCAACCGGATCGGCCATTTCCAGGTAGCTGAATGTTTTGCCCGGCAATCGAAAGAGCACCAGCGGAGACTCCGTTGCCTGGGGAGGGTCTTCCTGCGAAGGCGTCCAAGTCTTCCAGCAGGCGGCCTCGAGCGGCTCAGCCGCGGTGATGACCTCAACTGCCGGGATTAGGGAACGGACGGAGAACCGGGGGTGGACGTTGAGCCTTTCGGTGGAGATCGAGAAGACTGCATCGACGATCGTCAGGCCGGATTGCGGCGACGGCGCTCCGACGCGCCAGGCGACATCCGTTTGAACTGGAAACGATTCCGCGGCGTCATACGTGGCGCAAAGGAGGCTGCCGCAGGCGCTCAACGGCAAGCGGGCGGCGTCCAGGGATTCTTGACGCGAGGGGAGAATCAGGCCGAACAACCGCGGCTCGCACGCCGTAGGTAGGGAAACGTGTGTTAGCGCAAGCCCACGCTCCGGCTGCGCCCAATCGAATGCGAACGTCAAGGCGTCGCTGCGCCACTGAGCATGGGACGAGGCCAATTGCCATCCGCTTCTGATCATGAGATGCCGCACGCGATGAATCGGACTGAGAAAGAACGAAAAAACCCCGCCGCTCGCAGTCAGAGCGAAACGGCGGGGCCGGAACAGAGAAGAGGCCGATGGCGCCTAAGAAGCGTTCCCTATAATGGAAGTGGATGAATGGGACATTATTGGAATTGGAGTGGACCGCCTTTCCATGACTATCCAATTGCCCCCTTCTCACCTGTACTTGATCATACCAACTCTAGT
>JAMOAF010001139.1 GCA_023621895.1 Planctomycetota bacterium | reverse complement strand
CGGTTCGTGCTCTCCTGCGGCCATGCCTCGATGCTCCTCTACTCGGTTCTCCACCTGGCCGGCGTCCGGCAGACGGGGCCGGGCGGCGAGCCGCTCGACGAGCCGGCCGTCTCGCTTGACGACCTGAGGAAGTTTCGCCAGTTGGGCAGCCGCTGCCCGGGCCACCCGGAGCACGGCCACACCGGCGGGGTGGAAACGACGACCGGCCCGCTCGGCCAGGGGATCGCCAACAGCGTGGGAATGGCGATTGCCGCCAAGTGGCTGGCGGGGCGCTACAACCGCCCGGGGTTCGAGCTGTTTGGCTACAACGTCTATGCTCTTTGTAGCGACGGCGACCTGATGGAGGGCATCGGAGCCGAGGCGGCGTCGCTGGCCGGGCATCTGAAGCTGGCCAACCTCTGCTGGATCTACGACGACAACAAGATCACGATCGAGGGGAGCACCGACCTGGCGTTCAGCGAGAACGTGGCGGGGCGGTTCGCCGCTTACGGCTGGAACGTGATCGAGGTCGACGATGTCAACGATTTGGACCGCCTCCGCCAGGCGCTGAAGCGATTCGACCAGACCACGGACAAGCCGACGTTGATCATCGTCCGCAGCCACATCGCCTGGGGCGCCCCCAATGCCCAGAACACCGCCGGCGCGCACGGCGCGCCGCTCGGCGAGGAAGAGACCCGGTTGACGAAACGGTTCTATGGTTGGCCCGAGGAAGCGAAGTTCCTTGTGCCCGACGAAGTGATTGCCCACTTCCGCGACGGCGCTGGAGCCAAGGGAAGGAAGCTCCACGCGGACTGGGCGGAAAAACTGGCCGCCTATCGCGACAAACACGCGCAACTCGCCGCCGAGCTCGATGCGATCCGTGCGGGCGATCTGCCCCAGGACTGGGATGCCGGCATCGCCGCCTTCGCCGCCGACGCCAAGGGGATGGCGAGCCGCGTTTCGTCGGGCAAGGTCCTCAACCAGATTGCCCGAAACCTGCCCTGGATGCTCGGCGGCTCGGCCGACCTGGCGCCGTCGAACAAATCGGACCTGGCTTTCGAAGAGGCGGGCCGGTTCAGCATTGAGACGCCGGCCGGGCGGAATTTCCACTTCGGCATCCGCGAACACGCGATGGGGGCGATCGCCACCGGCATGGCGCTGTGCGGATTGCGCTCCTACGCCGCCACGTTCTTCGTCTTTGCCGACTACATGCGTCCCGCGATGCGGCTGGCGGCCTTGATGAAGCTCCCCGTCCTCTATATTTTCACCCATGACTCGATCGGCGTCGGCGAGGACGGGCCCACGCACCAGCCGGTGGAGCACCTGGCGGCGCTCCGCTCGATCCCCGGACTGGTGGTGATCCGGCCGGCCGATGCCAACGAGGTGGCCGAGGCCTATCGCGCGGCCCTTGCGCTCAAGGACCACCCCTCGGCGCTGGTCCTTACCCGCCAGAACCTCCCGACGCTCGACCGCTCGGTCTACGCTTCCGCCGCGGGGACCGCCAAGGGGGCGTACGTGCTTTCCGAGGCCGAGGCGGGCTCGCCGCAAGTGATCCTGATCGGCACGGGGAGCGAAGTCGGATTATGCCTCGAAGCGCAGAAGAAGCTTGCCGCGGAAGGCGTCAAGGCGCGCGTGGTGAGCATGCCGAGTTGGGAGCTTTTCGAGGCCCAAGAGCAGGCCTATCGCGACGGCGTTCTGCCGCCGGAAGTCGGCGCGCGGGTGGCCGTCGAGGCCGGCGTGGAGCAGGGATGGTCGAAATACCTCGGCTGCCGCGGCCGGTTTGTCGGCATGAACGGCTTCGGGGCATCCGCTCCGTTTGGACAGTTGATGAAGCATTTCGGCCTGACGGCCGATCGGGTGGTTGCCGAGGCGAAGGCCGCGCTGGCCGCGCCGCAGGACTGATAGCCGCGTGGACTTGCCCTGCGATTTGTGCAGTCTCGATGGTTATCTGGAAAAGAAGGCGAAGACCGCCGAAACGACACGAGGGTGCGCCGCGAGAAAGTCATAGAAACCGAAAAACGCGGCCCCCCTCAAAGGGACGGGGCAGGGAATCCCTTGAAGCAGAGAGGGACCGCGAGATTCGGGAACGCCCTAGCTGGACGCCAACTGCCCGATCCGTCCAGAGTGGCACAGGAGACTGGTCCTGGTGATTGGCCATGAACTGTCGATTCTAGTGGATTGTGATCGCGCTGTAAACTTTCTTGCGCGCGGATTTCCGGTTTTCCAGATTTCCGCATGAATTCGCGCGTTTCCCCGGCTGAGGAGTCACATTTCGGATCGTACCGGCGCAGGTTGCCCGTTTGGGGGATACGTCGTAGCCGTTAATATCCCCCCTTGGGTTGGAGGTAAATCGCTGCATTCTCCCTCCCCCGCGGGATTCTCACGTGATCTTGTCGCGATGCCAGCCGCAAGGGCCGAGGGTTCCCTCAACCCGGCTGATTCATGAGCAGGAGACCTTTTCGACTGTCGCCCGCCATCGTAACCCGACGCGTAAGCGAGGTAACCCGACGCGTAAGCGGGGTAACCCGATGCGTAAGCGAGGTAACCCGATGCGTAAGCGAGGCCAGGTCGGGTCAGGAGGCCTCGCTGACGCGTCGGGTCAGGAGGCCTCGCTGACGCGTCGGGTTGGGAGACCTTGCTGACGCGTCGGGTCAGGAGACCTCGCTGACGCGTCGGGTTAACGGAGTGATCTTTACTTTCGGCGGGGCTTGACCACAATGGGTAGAGAGGGCGCCCACCCGCACGACCAGCGGTTCCTGACAAGCTCAAGGGACCGCGATTTTTTTCGCGCGCTAGGAGAAGCATGATGGCGGATCGAATTCCGATGACCCAAGTGGGGTACAACAAGAAAAAAGCCGAGCTGGAGCATCTTCAGAATGAGGAGATGCCAAAGATCGAAAAGAGAATCGCCGTCGCTCGGGCGGAGGGCGACCTGAGTGAAAACGCCGAGTACCACGGAGCGCGCGAGAGCCAGGGCTTGCTCTTGGCGAAGATCAATCACCTCCGCGACCAGTTGGCCCGCGCCGTTCTGATTGACCCCTCCAAGTTGCCCAAGGACGAGGTCGTGTTCGGCTGCACCGTCGCCGTGAAGGATTTGGACCTCGGCGACGAAGAGGAGTTCACGCTCGTCGGAGCCGGCGAGGAAGACTACATGGCCGGCAAGATTCTCGTCACCAGCCCGCTGGCCCAAGGCCTGCTGGGAAAGAAGATCGGCCAGCGCGTGGACATCGAGGTCCCCGCGGGAACGACCCGATTCGAGATTCTTGACATCCGCTTCGGCGACAACGGCTCGCAATTGTAGCCGGCGCGCGGCTGGAAACGGCATGATTCCGTGTCACGAGAATCAGCCGGATTACTGGGGCTGATCGACGTTTTCGAGCGGGCCGATGGTCATCGTCGTCGAGTGCCGCAGGGGGTACTTGCGGATCACGTCGTCGACCTGTTCCGGGGTGACCTGTCCAACGGCGTCGAGGTCGTCTCGCACGGATCGGTACTCACCGCGTTGGACCCAGTCGCCGCCAACGACGAACAGCCGCCCCTTGGGCCGTTCGCTGGCCAGGACGATCCGGGAGCACACCTTGTTCTTGGCTTGGGAGAGTTCTTCGGGGGTGATCCCCTGTTGCTGCACCTTGGCGAACAGATCGTGGACTCGCTGGAGGTTGCTGGCCGTCTGGCCCGGCTCGCAGCTTATATACGTCATGAAAATGCCGGCGTCGTCGTACTCGAAATGGCCGAGACTGGCCTGCTCGGCGACGCCGGTGTCGATCAATTCCCAGAATATGCGGCTGCCGGTTTCATCGCCGAGGATCGTCGCCAGCAATTTGGCGGCGTAGCGGTCGTCATCGTCGGCCGACGGGCCGGGGGCGAGTTGGACGACATACTCCTGAGCGGCGTTTTCCCTGCGGACGACGTGGAATCCCGAGGCAGGAGCGGCGGGGCCGAGCTGGCGGTTGCCGCTGCCCGGCTCCCACGAGCCGCAGATGCGATCGGCCGCGGCCACCAGGGCGTCGAAATCGACGCGGCCCGAGGCGGCAAGGACAACGTTGCAGGCGCAGTAGCGTCGCCGGAAGTAATCGCGCATCGCGTCGACCGAGAGGGCGGAAATCCGCTCCGCCGTCCCCAGCACGCTGCGTGCGAGCGGATGCCCTCCGAAGTGGAGCGCGCGGCACTTTTCGTCGGCCCCAAAAGGCGGCTGATCCTCGTACATGCGGATTTCTTCGAGGATCACCTGCTTTTCGACGTCGAAGTCTTCACCGCGGAGCGAAGGGCGGAGGATGTCGCCCAGAAGGTCGATCGCTCGGAGTTGGTATTCCGGCAGAACGGCGGCGTAGTAGACGGTGTGTTCTTCGCTCGTAAACGCGTTGTAGGAAGCTCCCATCTGGTCGAACTCGCGGTTCACGTCGTCGGCCGAGCGCGACGGCGTGCCCTTGAACATCATGTGTTCAAGGAAGTGGCTGACGCCCGCGATCTCGTCGGTTTCGTCGCGAGCGCCGGTGCGGACGAAGAACCCGACCGCCGTCGACCAGGCCTGGCCGTTGCACTCGGCGACGATCTGTAGGCCGTTGGGCAGGGTGTGCTTAAGAAACTCCAAGAGGCACCTCCAATTCTTTCCGGCCAAGTGTGACGATCGTGAACTGGCGGGGCGGATTGGCGGCCAGGTAGGCGTTGATCCGCTCGCTGCTCAGAGCGTCGACCAACGCGTCGAGCTCGGCCAGCGTCCGCGCCCGGCCGAGGTGATGCCAATCGCGGGCGATCGAACCGCTCCGCGCCGAGCTGGATTCCTGCTGCATGATCAGTGCGCTCTTGATCCGCGCCTTGAGGCGCTCAAGTTCGTGCTCCTCGACACCCTCGCCGAGCCGCTGCAATTCGGCCAGCAGGACGTCCAAGGTCTCCTGGGCGCGCTCCGCGCTGGTGCCCGCGTAGCAGAAGACGCCGCCCAGGTGCGGGAGCGTGTGATGCGTTGCGTAGACGCTGTAGCACAAGCCCCGCCGTTCGCGGACCTCGGTGAACAGCCGCGCGCTCATTCCGCCGGAGAGAATTCCCACGGCCCCCCAGGCCGGGAAATAATCCTCGCTGCGGTAGGGGACGCTTGCGTAGGCAACGCCGATCTGGGTCTGGTTCGAATCGTAGCTGAGGTGCTGGTAGGGGGCCGGATGGTGGGACTCGGCCAGTTCGGCCCGCTCGGCGGGCTGCCAGTCGCCGAGCAGGCTGCCGACGTGGTCTTGGAGGGATTCCCAGTCGAAGCGGCCGGCAACGCCGACGATCGTTCCCGTGGGGCGATACGCTCGCTGGAAGTGGTTGCGAATGTCGTCAAGCGAGATGGCTTTGAGCGAGGCGGCGTCGCCCTGGCTGGGGCGGCCCCAGGGGTCGGGGTAGTGGCGGCGCCTCAATTCCAGCATCACCTTCTGGGCCGGTTCGTCCTCGACGGCGCGCAGCTCCTGATACATCACCTGCCGGCCGGCCTCCAATTGATCCGCCGGCAGATGGGCCCGCCGGAGTACGTCGGCAAATATCGTCAGCGCTTCGTGGAGATTCCCCGCCAGGGTGGCCGCGCTGAACCGCGTATGCGATTCTCCCACCGATTCGCTGCGTTCTACGCCCAGGCAATCCAAATCGTTGATGAACTGGCGGCTGTCTCGCGGGCCGGCTCCGCGGAGCGCCATTTCGCAGGTGAAACCGCTCAACCCGCCCCGGTCGGGCGACTCGTGGATGCAGCCGGCCGGGACGAGGATCGTGAATGCCGCCGACTCCAGCCAGTCCATGGGTTCGGCCACGAGGACCAGCCCGTTGCCAAAAATGTGGGATTGGATCATCTGCTCTCTGGATAGAAAAGGTGCTGGCGGCCGAAAGGCGAGACCACCCCGGAGGCGTCAATCACCGGCGAGGTGATCGCTGACGGGCTCGGCGGGGCGAGGGAGGGGGGACAGCCCCATTAAGTGTACGCCACCTCCGCCACCTTGAAGACGGTCTTCACCGTTTGGAACCCCAAACGCTGGTAGAGACGAATGGCTTTTTCGTTCTCTGCGGTCACTTCCAGATAGACATGGCGGACGCCCGAATCCCAGAATCCATCGAGGGCCCGGTCCATCAGGCACGCCCCCAGGCCGCGGTCGCGGTGGGCGGGCACGATGCCGAGGTTCTGGATGGCGCCGATTCCCATGTGATCGCGGATTCCCTGAACCGTTCCGCAGTACTCCTTCGGTTCCAAACCAGAGTCGACTTTGGCCGCGAGCCAGGTCGCCCGTTCAAGGAACCCTGCCTTTCGCGATATCTGCCGCATCAGCCGGCGGCATCCGGCCAGCTCGCCCAGGCAGGGAAAGACGTTGGCGTCGAGCTCGTCGCGGAAGCTCCGGAATTTCACCTCCGCGTGGAAATCCAGGAGCGACTTTCTCCACGGGATGAGCAAGTAGCCTTCAGGCACTTCGATCGGGGGCCCACATCTCGCCCGCAAGTCGATCTCCATGCGGTAGCGTTTGAAGTAGGTCAGACCCATTTCACTCGCCCATTTTCCGAACGACGTTTCAGCCGACTGTAATTTACCGGGTAGTGGCGGCAGGGTCAACGCAAGGGGGCCGGCCGAGGCCTCCGTGGCGAATAATCAGGCACTGTCACGCGGGAAGTTCGCAGCCCGCACGGCGGAGGCGGCTCTGGAGAGACGCTCGCCCGCGGCTTCGGTGAGACTCGGCTACAGGGAAGGCGAGGCGAGCATTTTGCGGAGCACCGTTTGGAGAATGCCTCCGTTTCGGTAGTATTCGAGCTCGACCGGCGTATCGATTCGCACGTTCGTTTCGAACGCAACCTTCGAGCCGTCAGCCCTCGTCGCGGTCACCGTCAGCCGCCCGCCGGGCCGGAGTGTGCCGTCTTCCTGGGGGATGTCGAAGAGTTCCTCGCCGCCGAGGCCGACCGACTGCCAGGTCGCGCCTCCGATGAACTCCAGGGGCAGGACTCCCATGCCGACCAGGTTGCTGCGATGGATGCGTTCAAAGCTGGCGGCGATCACGGCGCGGACGCCGAGCAGGTGGGTCCCCTTGGCGGCCCAGTCGCGGCTGCTGCCGGTGCCGTATTCGGCGCCGGCCAGCACGATCAGCGGGACCCGCTCGGCGGCGTACTGCTGGGCTGCCTCGTAGATCGTCGTTTCGGCGCCGTCGGGCAAATGGCGCGTGACTCCGCCTTCCGTTCCCGGGGCAAGGAGGTTGCGGATGCGGATGTTGGCGAAGGTGCCGCGGGTCATCACGCGATCGTTGCCCCGCCGCGACCCGAAGCTGTTGAAATCCCGGGGCGCGACGCCATGCTCCTGGAGGTATCGCCCGGCCGGGCCGTCGGGCTTGATCGAGCCGGCGGGCGAGATGTGGTCGGTGGTCACCGAATCGCCAAAGGCGGCCAGCACCCGCGCGCCGCGGATCGGCTGGACCGGACCCGGCTCGGCGGCCAGGTCGATCAGGAACGGCGGCTCCTGGATGTAGGTGCTCTCGGCGTTCCACTCAAACAGGCTCCCTTCGCCGACCTCGATTGCATTCCATTGCGGGTTGGCGGAGAGGACGTCGGTATAGCGGCGGCGGAAAAACTCGGGGCGAACGGCCTCGGCGGCGACCGCCTGGACTTCCTCGGCGCTTGGCCAGATGTCTTTCAAGTAGACCGGCTGCCCGTCCGCGCCCTGGCCGATCGGCTCGGTGGCCAAATCGATGTCCGTCGTTCCGGCCAGAGCGTAGGCGACGACCAGGGGCGGGCTGGCAAGGTAGTTTGCCTTGACCAGCGGATTAACCCGGCCTTCAAAATTGCGGTTCCC
>JAMOAF010001044.1 GCA_023621895.1 Planctomycetota bacterium | reverse complement strand
TCCTGGCCTATATCGGGGGCTTGGCGCTGACCCCGTTCCTGATGATCAGCGATCCGGAGTTGCTCGAGAACGTGCGCGCGGCCGTTCAGCTTTCACTCGCCCCGATGCTCTGCTACCTCTGCATCAGCCTCTTGATGCAGACCCGGGACGATTTCCGTTTCATCATCCCTTACATCGAGTTTTCCAAGGAGGTTAAGGGACGCCGCCCCTACATCCTCGATACGAGCGTGGTGATCGATGGGCGGATTGCCGACGTGGTGGAAACGAACGCTTTTGACAGCCAGTTGGTCATGCCGAGGTTCGCGATCACGGAGTTGCAGGCGATTGCCGACAGCTCCGATCGGTTGCGGCGGAGCCGGGGGCGGCGAGGGCTCGATATCCTCAATCGGCTCCGCAACAATCCCGAGGTGGACCTGAAGATTTTCGACCGTGATCTTCCCGAGTTCGCCGGCCAGCCGGTGGACCTGAAACTGGTCACGCTGGCAAAACACCTCGAAGGCAAGCTGATCACCAACGACTACAACCTCAACAAGGTCGCTCGGCTTCACGGCGTTGGCGTGATCAACTTGAACGATCTGGCGAATGCCCTGAAGCCCGTCTTTCTGCCCGGGGAGCACATCGAGGTCCGGGTTGTCAAAGCGGGAGAAGAGCCGGGCCAGGGGGTGGGATACCTCGACGACGGCACGATGGTCGTGGTTGAGAACGGCCGCGACTACATCAAAAGGAACGTCCAGATTGCCGTCACGAGCGTCTTGCAGACGAGTGCCGGCCGCATGGTCTTCGGACGCTTCGAAGCGGTCTCTCCCGACCAGTAGCCGCCCGTTACCGCCGCACGGCAGGGATCGGCTTAACGGCCTGGTGGACCGGCGCACGCGACGGGGCAGCGCTCGGCGGCGACTGGGCGAGCACCCGGGGCGTCTGCCGGAAGGTGTAGTCGATCGTCTGCCCCTCCCCGCAACTCGAACAGCCGCCGCTCGTTGGAATCACGACTCCGCCCTGCCTGCCGGTATAGTCGCCCCTGCGGTTGCAGGGGTCACAGGCTTCCGGCGGCGCCCCATGAAAGTCGCCCCACCACATCTCGCCGCAGCCATCTCCGCAAAAGCCACAGTTGAGCAGGCGGAAGAGCCAGGTCAGGGGCCCGCACGGCGCACAGGCGCCGCCGCACGCCATTCCGCAATCGGCGCAAGCCGGCGCACCGGCGCGGACGGCGGCAGGGGCCGCACAGCCCGCACAGCCCGCACAGCCCGTGCACTCCGCGACGCCACACGCATCGCACGGCGCTCCAGTGCATAAAGTGCCTGGTCCGAACGGGGCATAGACCCAGCCGCAACTGGCGCAGCCGGTTCCCAGGATCAGCAACCCAGCTAACACAAAGGCCGCAATCGTCCGTCTCATGACCTGTCGAATCTCCCGTTTCAGCCATCGCCTCGCGCTCGGGCGAGAATTCTGCCAGCGAAGCCTTCCCACGATACAGGCACCGTCCAAGATGCCGTGGTTGCCCAGGCCTCGCCGTTGTTTATCGGATGCAAACTCGGCGGAATCGAGAAAAACCACAAAATCCGAAAAGCCGCCCCAATCCCCCCTGTTTGGCCGCTGCACCGCTTTGCCACCCGGCCCCTACTGGAAAGGAGACTCCGCGGCGTCTAAAATGGCGTATGCCGTTAGATGTTCCGTGGAGAATCAACGAGTTGTCTGAGAATCTCTCGACGATTGAAGAGGCAATCGACGCCATCGCTCAAGGCAAAATCGCCATTGTGATGGACGACGAGGACCGCGAGAACGAAGGCGATTTCATCTGCGCGGCCGAAAAGGTGACGCCGGAAATCGTCAATTTCATGCTCGTCCACGGGCGCGGGCAGGTGTGCATGCCGATCCTGCCCGAGGTCTGCAAGCGACTCGATCTGCCGCCGATGGTCGAGAACAATACGGCCCCCCTGCGGACCAGTTTCACGGTTCCGGTCGATCACCGCACGGCCCGCACCGGCATCACGGCCTACGAAAAGGCGACCACCATCCTGGCGATTGTCAATCCCGACAGCAAGCCTTCGGATTTCGTCCGGCCCGGCCACCTGTTTCCCCTGGAAGCCAAAGAAGGGGGGGTGCTGCGCCGTGCCGGCCATACGGAGGCCACCGTCGACCTGGCGCGACTCGCTGGACTGAAGCCGGCCGGCGTGCTCTGCGAAATTCTCAACGAAAATGGTGATCGGGCCACGCGCAGCCGGTTGCACAAGATCGCCCAGCAGCACGGTCTGCCGATCATCACGATCGAGGAGCTGATCCGCTATCGCCGCCGGATCGAGAAGCTCGTCTACCGGCAGGCGGAAGCGGACCTCCCCACGAAGTACGGCAGGGGCCGCGTCGTCGTCTACGGCGTGAAATACGAAACCATGGAACCGGCCGCCGTGGTCATCGGCAATCCCCTCGAGGCTGCCCAGTCACCGCTGGTCCGGCTGCATTCCTCGTGTTTCACGGGCGACCTTCTGGCGTCGTTGAGGTGCGACTGTGGCGACCAGCTCCACCTGGCCCTGGAGATGATCGCCAGGGAGGGGACCGGGGTGCTCGTCTACCTGCCCCAGGAGGGTCGCGGAATTGGACTGGTCGAAAAGATCAAGGCCTACCACCTCCAGGACGGGGGGTTGGACACCGTCGAGGCCAATCTCGCCCTCGGCCACCAGGTCGATAGCCGCGATTACGGCGTGGGCATTCAAGTGCTCAAGGACCTGGGACTGTCGCGGATCCGCCTCTTGACCAACAACCCGAAGAAGACCGACGCCTTCATCTACGGCGGCTTCGATCTGGAGGTGGTCGACCAGGTGCCGATCCTCGGGCCGATCAACGAGCACAACGCCCGGTATCTGGCCACAAAACGCGACAAGATGGGCCATCAACTGCCGGAAGACCTGTAGCTGGTCCCGAGAATCGGGATAGTCTTTGCGAACGATCGCTTTCGAACAAGCGTTGCGGTCCGCTCGTAATTGACTCTCGTCCGGCTCGGTGCAGGACGCTCTAAGGCTCCAGCCCGTCCAGCCCGTAGAAGCACCCCGCTCTCGCCCCCGACGGGTTCTGTTTCTTGCCGTTTCGCCACGCACGTTGCCTTTCCGCAACGTATAGTTGTTGCACTCAGGCATCCTTCGCACGCCAGGCTGCGGGGAAGGTCTACCCCAAAGCCGTACACGGCGGTTGTCGGGAGGTCACCCGCAAACCGCGCCGGTTGCCGCTCGGCAGCGGCGCAGCGCCCCGCGCGCCGAATGCTGGGGCAGACGAAAACCGCAACAACCAGCAGATCGATTCCCGTCACGAACCGGAACCAACGATCCCCCCCTATGTCTTGCCGACCCTTTTCAGCGTTTCCGCGGACCGCGCTGCAAATCCTGCTGTTGGCCTGGATCGGCCTGGCCGCCTCGATCCAGGCCGCGCCCCACCCGGGCGCCCTCGAGTCGGCCGCGGCGACGGCCGCCGAGGCAGCGCCGGCCGGGGCGCTCCCCAGTCCGCCCGCCGACCCCAGCCCGTATGCCCGATACGAAGGCTCGCTGGGCGAATTGGAGACGCGCTTGCTGGCCGACGCGGCCGACCGGCAATGGGACAACCACACCCTGCTGGCGGCCGCGCTGATCGCCGGAGGCGTCGAAGGCCAGAAACAGCTCGAGCGCTGCGTGAGCCGATTCAATGCCCTGGCCGATGAGGCCGCCAAGCTCGTCGCCAAGCAGACCGACCCCGAAATCCGGGCCCAGCAGATCTTCGACTTCATGCACCGCAAGATCCTCGTCGGCGGCTACCGGCTTGAATCGACCGACCTGGCGGCGACTCTCGACAACGGGCGGTTCAACTGCGTCAGCTCGACCGTGCTCTTCAATTGTCTGGCATTGCGGTTCGGGCTGGAACCGGTGGCACTCGAACTGCCCGGCCACGCCATGACCCGGCTGCGGCTCGGCGGCGCCAGTCTCGACGTGGAAACCACCTGCCCCGGCTGGTTCCAGCTCCGCCACGATCCCCGGCGGCAGGCCGCCCTGGTTGCCAAGACGCTCGGCGCGGGATACTCCAACAGCCGTGCGGGACGCGAAGTCTCTCCCGTCGAGCTGATCGCCATGATCTACTACAATCGGGGCGTCGACCTGCTCTCGGAACAGCGCTTCGCGGAGGCGGCGGCGGCGAACGCAAAAGCGCTCCGCCTCGATCCCACGAGCAAAACCGCCAGGGGCAATCTGCTGGCCACGCTGAACAACTGGGCGATCACCGTCGGCGCGAAGCATCAGTACGAGGAAGCCATCCGCCTGCTCGCGCAGGGGCTCGAGCTCGACCGCCACTACGAGACCTTCACGGCCAACTACATCCACCTGCATTACCAGTGGGCCGACCGCCTGGCCAGCGGCAACGAGTTCGACAAGGCCCTGGAGATTCTCCGCCAAGCGGACGCCGAACTGCTCGGCGCCGACCGTCTGGCCCAGTTGCGGCTCGACGTCTATCGCCGCTGGGCCCGGCGGCTTTTCCAGCTTGGCCGGTCCGAACAAGCCCTGCAACTGCTCCGCGCGGCCGAATTGGAGTGCCAGCCCGCCGGAGAAATTCTGCGCCAAGTCGAGGTCCAGACTCTCGCCGATTGGGCGGCCTCGCTCGCCCGGCAGAACCGCCACTCCGAAGCAGTGGGCCTGCTCGACTGGGGCCTGGCTCGCCAGCCCGACTCGGAACTCCTCAACCACCGCCGGCGGACCGCGCTCGGCGGCTGGACGGCGGAAGTCTCCGGCGTGGTCCAGGCGACGACGGACTGACGGGCGATTGAGCCGCGAGTCAGCCGTCAGCTATCAGCCGTCAGCTGTCAGCCATCAGCCATCAGCCATCAGAGAGAGTGTGTCTTTCGTGTCGAGCAACGAGCTACTTTACGCCGAACGCGTTCAGCAGCCCGCACGGCGCGTAGCACCACCTTGCACAACGCGGCGGCCGACCGCCGATCAACGCCAACGGCGTTACACAACAAAGCCCGGGGTCGGCGCGTAGCGGCGGACCCTGGGTCCGGTTCCATCGTCCCCCGGCACAAACCCCAACGGGGTTTTCCCTTCAGCACAACGCGGCGGCCGGCCGCCGATCAACGCCAACGGCGTATGCGCGCCTTGGATAGAATCCGCCTTCGATCCGAGTCGCGGCAAATTCACGCCCTCTGGCCACCAACCACCAACCACCAACCACCAACCACTAACCACCAACCACCAACCACCAACCACTAACCACCAACCACTAACCACCAACTGCTGACCGCTGATGGCTGACCGCTGATGGCTGACGGCTGATGGCTGATGGCTGATGGCTGACCGCTGACCGCTGACCGCTGACCGCTGACGGCTCCCCTACGATGATTCGGCCGGCGTGACTGCCGACTTTTTCTGTGGGGGCTTTTCGGCGCTGGTGAAGGCGGCCAGAGTCTCCGGGATTTCGATCCCGCCGACGTCCTTCATGACCTGCATCATCGGGGGCAGGGTGCGGGCCATGTTGTGGAGCCAGTTGGCGGTGGAGCTGGTCCCGTTCTGCCCACCGCCTTCCCAGACGACAATCTTGTCGAACTTGATGTTGGAGATGGCCTTTGCCGAGGCGTCGACGAGGTTGTCGAAGTGCTCGAGCATCATCATCTGGAAGGCCTGCTGGGCGCCGCCGCAGGCGTCGACGATTTCGCGGAGTCCGTCCCCCTTTTTCTTGAGGATTTCATACTGGCCGCGGGCTTCGGCCTCGAGCCGGGCGAAGATTGCGGACGCCTCGCCCTCGGCCTCGATCCGCCGCTTGGCGGCCTCGGCTTCGGCTTCGACCTGGATCCGCGCCTTTTCGGCCTTGGCGGGCGCTTCGACCTCGGCGCGGCGCTTGGCCTCGATCCGCTCGGCCTCGGCCAGGGCCGCCTTGGCTCGCGCCCGGTGCTCGATCTCGAGCACGGCGGCCTCTGCCTGGCGTTTCTTCGATTCGCCGATCTGGTAAGCTTCGGCTTCCTTGACCTGGAGGGCCGCCTGGGAGGCAGCGATCACCGCCTTGGCCTCGTTTTCGCCCTCGACGGCCTTGGCTTCGGCGTCGGCCAGCCTGACGCGCATGTCGCGCTGGGCCGCTTTGACCTGCGCCTCGCGCTCGAACTTCGCGGCCTCTTCGCGGACCCCCTGCTCGCGGTCCATGTCGGCGATGCTGATCGCCTGGTCGCGGTGGGCTTCGCGGGTGCCGATCTCGCGGACCTTGTTGGCGTTGGCCACCTGCACGGCCTTCTCGCGTTCGGCCTCGGCCACGCGGATCTCGCCCATCTTCTCGTTGTCGGCCACGTCGCCGCGGGCCTTCTGGATCGCCAGCGAGGCCGCCTTCTGCCCGATCGCCTCGATGTACCCGGATTCGTCGGTGATGTCGGTGATGTTCACGTTGATCAGCACCAGGCCGATCTTGAGGAGCTCCGGTTCGAGCGATTCCTGGATGTTGTTGAGGAACTTGTCGCGGTCGCGGTTGATGTCCTCGATGGCCATCGAGGCGATCACCTGGCGGAGCTGGCCGAAGATGATGTCCTCGGCCTGCTTCTTGATGTCGGCGCTGGTCAGGTCCAACAGCCGGATCGCCGCGTTGTTCATCAACTCGGGCGTGGTGCCGATGGCCACGGTGAACACGCTCGGCACGTTGACGCGGATGTTCTCCATCGAGAGGGCCCCGCGGAGGGGAATCTCGATCTGCATCGGCTCGAGGCTCAGCCAGCGGAAGTCCTGGAGCAAGGGGATGATGAACCGGGCGCCGCCGTGGACGCACGAGGACGATCTGCCCTGCCCGGCCTTGCCGAAGATCACCAGCACGCGGTTGCTCGGGCAACGTTTGTAATACCTGGTGGCCAACACCATGACCATGGCGAACAGGCCGACGACCAGCGCGACCGCCACAATCAGCACGGTGATCAGCGTATCGTTGCCTGCCGCCAGAAGCGTGTAGCTAAACATGCTCGTTCCTTTCGGATTCAAGGACCGGTTCGACTTGAACGGTCGTCGGCGTGACGACGTCGACAACGACGATTCTGGTTCCCGTCGGCAATCCCTCGCCGGTTGTCGTCGCCAGGTACTCCACCGTGCGCGACTGGAGACACATCTGAATTTTGCCCGTCCCCGCGTCGTTGCCGGGAATCCGCAGGTAAACGGTGCCGTGTTGGCCGATCGCGTTGGCGATCTGGACGGTGCCGTCGGATTTCAGCGAATACAGGGTGCGGAACATCCAGTAGACGCCGTACATCGCGGCGGCCCCGGCGGCCAGCGCGATCGCCCAGACGACGACCGGTGTGGCTCCGGTGCTGTCCGCCGCCAGGCCTCCGAGGCCGAAGAAGGTGACTCCGGCAATCACGGTCCGCAGGGAAATCACGCGGAACCCGGCCGTCGAGTCGGCGTGCTCCGAATTCAGGTCGCCGCCGTGGACGTCGCCGTGGCCAAGGTCCATGTTCACGTCGCCGTGGCCCACGTCCAAATGTACGTCGCCAAATCCTCCGGCGTCGCTGGGCACATCCACGTCGCCGCCGCCAAGGCCGGCGCCGGCGATCGTCATCACGATCTGGCAGACCAGAACCGCGCCGCCCAACACCGCACAGAACAGAAAGAGTGTGAACATGGTCATTGCTCCTTCCGAATAAACCGGCTTGACTGGAGTTGACGGACTTGCCCCGCTTGCAGAATAGCACGGAATTTCGAGTCTTTGCACCACCTCGGGTCGCGTCCGCCGCCGGAGGGCTGCTGTAAGCCGGCCGCCCACCCGGCGCAATTAGTTCGCCGGAAAGGGCTGTTTCTT
>JAMOAF010000639.1 GCA_023621895.1 Planctomycetota bacterium | reverse complement strand
CGGCCTGGCGCTGAACGTGAGTTGTATTCTCTCGGAAGACCATGCGCTGGCGAGCAATCTCAAGCCATCTTGTTCCCAAAGCGGCGTAAGTGCAGTCAGAATCGGCTCGTGAGCGGCTCCGCACCATGCGGCGGAGGGCCAGGCACACCACGAGTAGCGTAGGTAATATGCGGGATGCTGGGCGCTCGGCTCGTACCAAGGTTTGAGTGCCATGCGTTGCGTTCCCTGAATGGCGATGCCGATTAGGGAAACATCTCCGCCTCCGATGCCGCGGCGAAACTGTATGTTAAGTATTTATTATTATTTACCATTCGGACGCACCGGATGGGGGCGGGAAAGATGCCACGGCAGAGGGCCGCGCTAGCCGTCAACCTTGCGCTCCATCCGGACGAGCCGGATTGGGGCGGGAAAGATGCCACGGCAGAGGGCGGCGCTAGCTGTCAACCTTGCGCTCCATCCGGACGAGCCGGATGGGGGCGGGTTCAATAGGGATTGAGCATTTCCTTGACCTGCTTGGTTCCCCAGATGATCGCTTCGTCGATGACGCAGTTGTCGGGGACATCGATGCAGTGGACGAGCGTGCGGGCGAAGTCTTCGGGGCCGGGAAATCCATCGAGCCAGTCATCGGGGATTCCGGAGGCCTGGCAGAAGTTGGTGCGCGCCGCGCCGGGGATAAAGCTGGTTGCCCGGCCGCCCCACTCGGCCATTTCCTTGTGCAGGCAGCGGGTGAAGGCGACCAGTCCCGCCTTGGCAGCAGTGTAGACGCCCCATGCCGGCCAGGAGTAGTGGGCGCAGCCGCTGGAGACGTTGACGATCTGACCGCTGCCCCGCGGTTTCATCACCTTGACGGCCTCGCGGCAGCCCTTGATCACCGAGATCAGATTCGTCTCGATCACGGCCTGGATCGCCTCGTCTTCCATGTCGTCAACCGGAGCGATCTTGACGCCGGCGCCGTGGTTGTTGACCAGGACGTCGAGCCGGGCGAATCGGTCCAAGGTCGCCTGGATCAGCGCATGCCAGTCCGCGGAAGAAACGGCGTCCGCCCGGACGGCGAGGAGCCGATCGCTCGAAAGCTCGCCTTGGGCCCTGTCCAGTCGCTCCTGGTTGCGCCCGGTGATCACGACCTTGGCGCCCATTTCCAGCAGCAGCCGGGCGGATTCACGGCCGAATCCGGAGGAACCGCCGGTGACGATGATGACCTTGTTTTCCACGTAGTGTTTCATGCCGTTTCCTTTTGCAGGGCGTTTGGATCGATCGACGGGGACAGTCCGATTATCGCGGCAGTCCCCATCAGCGCTGATGGGTTCCCAACGCAAACGTCCCACCATGCTAACAAGGCGGTTGGCGACCTTCCAGCCGGCGCGCCGATCACCGATTATTCGGCGAGGATGGAGCGGAAGGTTGACAGCTATGGACGCTTGCCGCCGAGTCTCGGCCAGCCGGCCGGGGCCAGGCCGCCGGATGTGCACTCGAGGACCACGAGCGTCCCGTTGTCGAGGCCAAACGCCAACCGCCTCGGGCGGAGAATCGCACCGGCCGAGCGGACGGCCGCCTCCACCTTGGCCTTCCATTTCACCCCGCCGGACGCGTCAACGGCGTGGATCGCGCCGGCGTTGTCTCCGAAATAGATGAGCCCATCGTCGCCGATTACCGGCGTCGATTCAACGGGGCCCTCGGCCGCGTACTCCCAGCGGACCTTGTGCGAGTTTCCGTCGATGGAAACGAGCCGCCCGGAGGGCTTCTGGCCGCGGGGCGCCCGGCTGACGCCGACGTAGATGTGCCCCTCGGGCGCGATCACCGGCGAGGCGAGCATCTGGCCGTCGACCGGCGTGCTCCAGGCCTTGGCGCCGCTGGGAGCGAAGCTGTAGAGATTCTGGTCCCTGGCGGCGACGACGATCATTCCACCGTCTTCCGATACGGCCGGCGATGAGTTGACATACCCGCCGGCATAGCCGGCCTCCTGGCCGTGCGCCCAGAGGTTCCGGCCGCGGTCGTCGCCGAGTTCGATCGCGAAGATGTAGCCGTCCTCCGCTCCGACGAGCAGCGTGTTGCCGAGGATCACGCCGGACGAGTCGAACTTTCGCCGCGAGCGGAAGAAGGGGCGGCGATCCGGCTTGCCATTGGCGCCTACGCGCAACAGGCCGCCATGATACGCGCAGATGTAGGTGTTGCCTCGGCCGTCGACAACCGGGGCCGCCCAGCCGAGCGGCCCGCCCACGTCGACCGGCGGCCACTCCTGCTTGCCCGACGGGTTGACGCAGTGCAGGCAACCGTCGGCGGCATGGACGCGGATCGCGCCGTCAGGGCCCAGGACGGCGGGGCCGGGCACGTGGCCGCCGACGACGTATTCCCAGACGACGCGCGCCTTGCGGTCTTCTTCAACCAGCGCCACGAGCCGGCCCTGCGCGCAGAGATAGATCGTCCCCTGGGCGTCGACTGCCGGGGCATTCTTGGCCGGCCGGGCCTCGTCTTCAAACGGGGGCTGCGGCGGATAGGCCCAGACGAATTGCTCGGGGCGAAGCACCTCGGGGCGTTTTCGTACCGTCTGGCGGGGTTTTGCCTCGCCCCGGGGGGCGGCCGCTCGCCTGGCGCCGCCGGGACCGGATGGGGCGCGGGACCCTTCGCCTGGCGGCCGTGCCGCGGGCGGCCTGGCGTGTGACGCCGCCGGGGGACCGGCATTTGGCCGGGCCGGCGGCTTTGCCGGGCCGGCGGGTTTCTGGGGTTTCTTATTGGCAGCGGGGCGAGCCGGCGGGGCGGCGGGTTCGCCCGGCGTCGCGGGCGGCCTGGCGCCAGCGGCTGCGCCAGGGCCGGCCGCCGAACCGGTTGGCGGCGCGGGCCGCCGGGGTGGAGAAGCCGGTTGGCTGGACGGGGGCGCGGCGGGCGGCGCCGGTTCCACACCAGCCGGCGGAGGTGAGGCCGCCGGCGGTGGTTCGGGCGGCGGCTGCGGGTGTTGCGGAGAAGGGGGAGTGGCCGCCGGATAGCCAGGTGCTTGAGGTGGGACCGGCGCCGGCGGCGCGTATCCCGGCCAGCCGGGCGCCGGTCTTTGGGATGTTGCCGGCCGCGGTGGCGGGGAGATTCCGCCATGGCTCGGAGGCTGCGGGCCAGTGCCGGCGCCGGCCGGCGGAAGGCCGTAGGGGGGCGGGCCGGGCGACGGCTGTTGCGGCGTCGCCGGTGCGGAATACGGCGGCTGCGGCGCTGCGGGCTGGGCTGGCATTGCCGGCTGGCGCCCGGCGCCCGGGACTTGATAGGGCGGTTGCGGCTGCTGGGGCGGGGGTGGATAGACCGGCGGCGTTTGGGCTGGGTACTGCGGCTGCTGCGGCGGCGGGACCTGGCCGGGATCGATCAACTGGAACAGTCCCACGGCTTGTGTCCCGCATTGCGGACAGCGGTACGGCTGTGTGGGCCGCTGAACCACCAGTCCGCAACGTCTACAGCGGAAGTTGTTCATTTTGCCAGATTCGCCTGTCGGCTTGAGACTAACGGACTTCGACGGCGGCCTTGGTATACACCTTGCCGTTGTCGCGGAGTACGATCCAACCGAGAACCCGGACGATCTCGACGCCGCGCGAGGCGGCGTTGTGGCGGGCCGAGTCGAAACGTTCGCCCGGATGAACCAATTCGATCGAATTGTGAATGCCGGCGGCCTCGCAGGCCCGCTGCAAAGAGCCGGCCAAGGCCTGTTCAAACGGGCCATTGCCGGGCGCCGTCTTCGGTTGCCATCGATAATAGGCCTCGCCCACGTCCTTGAGCAACTGGGGCAGCCGTTCGGCCGGCGCGGAATGGAAAACGAGCAACTGGCCGGCCAGGGCTTGGGCCGCCTTGTCGCCGCCAGCGACACCCTGGAGCAGTTGGCCGGTCGATTCGCCAAGCGCCGCGTCGGCCGCCAGGTCGGTCCCGAGGATCGCCCGCCGCCACCGTCCACTGGTCTCGGGCATTTCTTCTTCCGCCGCTTGTTTCGGGATCAGCAGTTCGGCCAGGCTCTGGATGCCGCTTTGGAACTGCGACTCGATGAGTTTAAGCGAGTGGTAGATGGCCGTGTTCTGCTGGTCGAGGACTTCGAGCTTGTCGCGCACCGGTCGGAGCGAGTCGGCCAGAGCTTCAGTTGGCGGGGGGCCGGCGGGGGCTCTCTTGTCTTCCCCCGGTGCAAGTGTGGCAAGAGCGTCGAGTCTTGCCTCCAGCGCGGCGATGGACCTGGCCAGGTTCTCTGCTTGCATGGCGGTCGGGCTGCCGCTGGCAGAAGCGGCCGGCGGCTGCGCCTGACGCTTCAGCAGGTAGTCGGCGATCTGGCGGTTGGCGTCTTCAAACAACCGCCCGACGGTGCGGAGGCTATCGGTCAGTTGCTCCAGGGCGCTTGGACCGGAGCCGCCCTGGGGCGCGTCCGGCTCGCGTGCCGGTTCCGCCCCGGTCTTGCTGCTGAACATGGGAGGCATGGGTAGGCTCCGTGGTCGGCCGCGGCTCGTGCGTTGGGGCTACGAGCCCGTCTCGATGTTGTCGAGGCCGCCGGTGTCGAGGTAGTAGCGTTCGTCGGCCAGGGTGCGCCAGTTGAAGTGGACGTTTTCGCCGAGGATCGCCTCTTCGCCGGCCACGATGCCGGTGACCGACTGCAATTCCAGGCATTCTTCGTTTTCGCCGGTCGCCCGCTTCCGCTTGATCTTCACGGCGATCTCGGTCTTGCCGATGCGGTCGCCGGCGTCCGCCTTGAGGACATAGACCGGCGATGCCTGCGAGTCCTCGCTTTCGGTCATTTTCCGGCCGATGATCACGCGTTGCGAGCTGGTGGAAAACTCGGTGATCTCTTCCTTCGCCTGCTCGCCGGCCGGCTGGAAGAGGATTCGCTCCTTGCGGATTCCGCTGGTGGCATCGGTCATTACGCCCCAGTAGTAGGTGTTTTCCTTCGCCTTGCCCTTCATTTCGAACTTGAACTGGGGGAGCATTCCGTGCCGGGCCATGAATTCGATCGCGGCGCCGACGACGACGGGGCTCTTGGGGTCGACGATCACGCCGGGATTCCGCCCCTTCTCGTCCTGGTAGGGATACCAGTTGCCCGCGTAGTGCTGGTGCATCGGCACGATCCGCGAGGGAGACAGCGGAACGTACATGCGAACGAGCTTTTGAATGTAATCGAGTTTGGAGGGGAGACCGGCCAGGAGGACCACGTCGGCATTCTGGTCGACGATCCGCTGGCAGTAGTCGAAGAGGAGCTCGTCGAACACGTCGTGGACAACGCCTTCGAACTGTTCGCGGTTGACGCAGAGGTCCAGTTCCTGCTGGACGGTGTAGTAGCCGGGCCCGCGGAGCTTGTCGAAGACCTGCTGGAGCGAATCGAGGACGGCAGGATCGACCACTTCGGGGTCGGTGTGCGAGATCGGCTCGTCGGTCACGTCGTCGACGGCGTTGTTCAGGTAGGCCTGGGCCAAGGGGACGAACAAGCGATTGATCCAACTGACGCGCTGGGCGCGGAACTCGCGGTTCTTGGGCACCTCGGGCCCGAAGAGGAGTTGGATATCTTCTTCTTCCAGCCCGAGCACCTCGGCGAACAGGGGGACGATGATCGTTTCGAGGAGGCGTTTGACCAACTGGTCGCCGCCCAGAGCGATGCCGTCCTGGTGGAGGACCTCGCCGCGGATGGTGTCGTCGATCCTCGACTCGAAGTTGTATCGGGCGATCATCAGGTCGGTCGTGCCGCCGCCGACGTCGATGCAGGCGATGCGGACCTCGCTGGCCGGCTCGCCGAACGCTTCTTCGTCGTCGGCGCCGGCGCGGAGGCGCTGGGAGAGGGGCGGCCCGCCGGGGCGGCGGAGCACGGGGCGGGCGCGCCGCCGGGCGGCGGGCGAGGCCGCCGGCTCCAGGCGCGGCGCTGCTTCCTCGGCCGGCGGCTCGCCGCGGTCCTGCTTCATCGTGGCGAACCAGAGCCGCGGGTCCTGGCCCAGCAGGCGCAGTTCGCTCCAGATGTAGGTCAAGTGGACGGCGCTCGCCTCGTCGATGCTGAGGTTCAACTCCGGTTCGACCCGCTGGTGCTTGCCCAGAGTCCGAGCGAAGATGTTGATTGCCTTTTGCGCCTGGGCCTGGAGGCGATTCTGTTCCTCTTCGATCATGCCGGAGGGAAAGGTCATCGTCATCGTGCGAATCTCGCGCGCCCGGCCCGAGTCGCCGGAGGCCGACCGGTAGCCGAGGCTGTTCACGTAGGCGTAGGCCTGGCAGAGCATCTCGTAGAGGGCGGCGGTCATCATCGCGCGCGGGGCGTGGCGCGGCTTGTGGGGCGCTTCGGTGGCGAATTCCGAGTCGCGCAGCTTGCGGTCTTCCAAGAGGAAGTCGCGGTCGTCTTCGTGGACGAATCGCAGGTATGGCCCCCGCAGGGGCGCGGCGTAGGCGCCGGTCCGGCAGCGGTCCGCCGGGTCGGCCATGTGCCAGTTGGCCCCTTCGAGCCAACTGGCGTCGTCGGCCCAGAGATAACGTTTGGGCGAGCTCAAGCCGATGCGAATGTCGCCGTCGGCGCGCATCACGTGCGCGATGTCGTCGCCCTCGCGGCCCATGCGGACCATCGAGAGGTCGTCGAAGAGCTTCGGCGTGATTGTCACTTCGACCTTGTTCTGCTTCAGACGCCGCTTGCCTCCCGAGAACCAGCCCCCCTTGTCGTCCGCGTCGACCGTGTGGTACTCGATCTTCTTCCGGGGGATCGGCGGCAGGTAAGGCGTGTTGGCCCAGATCGTTTTGGAGGAGAACCAGCGGGCGGACGGCGTGCTCTGGAACCGCCCCTCCTCGTCCCAGGCGTCGAGATGATAGCGATTGAGCAGCTCGAAGGGCGTCATCTGGGGCGTCTGCGTGATCTCGCCGGTCAATTCCAGGAGCAGGGCGCCGGTGCGGCTGTTGCCGAAGTCGATCACCATGTGGACATGTTTTGCGTCGCCGGCGGTCGCCGCCGCCGAACGGATGCAGACGTCCACGGGGGGCGTTCCGCGGAGCGGATTGCCCTGGAGGTCGAGGATGTTTTCGATCCGCAGTTCGAAATCCTTGGCCAGCGCGCCGGGGTCGCAGAAATAGCCGATGTCCGGGTCGCCGCAGGTCGTATCGACGGCGAGAAACAGCTTGGAGACGGCGCCCTGGATGATCTGCCACTGGATGTAGGGATATTCTTTGGCCGGCGGTTCTTCGCCGCGCTGGCCGGCGGCTTCCGCGGCGCAGCGGCAGCGCTGCCAGCCATAGCCGATCTGCGCGGCCTGGTAGCGGCTGCCCCCGCGCAGGGGGACACAAATCAGTTGGACGCCCGTGTTGGCAAACAGAACGTGCATCTATCGGTTCTCAAACGTCGAATGGTTCCACGATCTTGATCAGCTCGTCGTTGCCCGGCGGAATCTGCACGTGCTCGCCGGCGCCGAGGGCCAGGGCCTGCGGCAGCCGCTGGACCCAGCGGCGGACGAACGGCGCCATCAGTCCGAAACGGTCGAAGGCCGGCTCTTCGCGCGGCTGCTGGGCGGCATCCGGTTGCGGGGCGGCCTCGCCGGCCGTTTTCTGCGGCGACTTGATGGGCGTCATGCTCGGGCCGGGGTTCATCACGAAGTCGTTCATGATGATCTGGACATATTTTCTTCGCGCCCTGCGCCTGGCGGCCTCATCCCGCGTTTTCAGGTGGACAATCGGCCCGAGCCGCTCCGTGATGGCGTCGAAGACTTCGTCGGTCAGCAGGTAGTCGCGGAGGTAGCGGGCGAAGGCGTTCATGTCGTTCGGATCGAGCCAAGGCGCGCCCTCCTCGTGCTCGGCCATGTGTTCCTCCCAGCGTTTCGGGACGGTGACGGTGGCCCACTCGTGGAGAAACTCGCGGAGGTGCCGCGGCA
>JAMOAF010000607.1 GCA_023621895.1 Planctomycetota bacterium | reverse complement strand
AACCCGTACGTAACGAAGCGCGGGGCAAGCCCACGCGGCTATCTGAATAACAGCCGCTTTTTCCACGAATCACGCAGGTCGATTTAGCATGCGTTCCCAAGCTGGAGCTTGGGAACGAGGTAAAGACTGAACCCTGAACCCTGAACCCTTTCCACCCGTGCCAGACCTGATCACCCAACTCGACGCCGGCAGACTGCTCGCCTTCACCCTGGTGTTGACGCGGGTCAGCGGGGTGGTGATGACCGCTCCGATGTTCGGCTCCACCGACGTGCCGATGCGCGTCCGCGTGATCCTTGCCGCGGCGATCTCCGTGCTGATCATGCCCAGCCAATGGAACGCCGCCGTGGCCGATCCGGGCACGAACTTGCAGTATGCCGTCTACATCGGCAGCGAGCTGGTTATTGGGCTGACGCTGGGCCTGGGAATCGTGGTCCTCTTTTCCGGAATCCAGTTGGCCGGCCAGGTGATCGGGCAGATCGGCGGGCTGATGCTCGCCGACCTGTTCGATCCGTCCACCGGTGAAAGCTCGCCGCTGGTGTCCCACCTGCTGTTCCTCACGAGTCTCGCCGTGTTCCTGCTGATTGGCGGGCATCGGATGGTGCTCTCCGCGCTGCTGGACACGTTCGCCGCGATTCCGATCGGCAGCGGCGCGGTTCCCGCCGGTATCGGCCAGACCTTCGTGGTTCTCGCGGCGCAGAGTTTTTCGCTGGCAGTCCGCGCCGCGGCCCCCCTGGTTGCCGCGCTGCTACTCACGACGCTGGTGATGGGATTGATCAGCCGCACGCTGCCCCAGTTGAACATCCTGATGGTCGGTTTCGGCGTGAACACGATGGTCGCCTTCGGCACGCTGGCCCTCGTGATCGGAGCAGCGGTCTGGGTGTTTCAGCGGCAGGTTGAACCCTCGCTCGAATTGATTTGCCAGTCGCTGAAGGTGCCAACGCCTAGCCAGTGAACCCTGAACCCTTTTCACCATGCCCGGCCAAGACGGCGACAAATCCCAAGCCCCGACACCGCATCGCCGGCAGAAGGCGCGCGAGGAGGGCCAGGTTGCGCGGAGCCAGGACCTCGGATCGGCCGTGCTGTTGCTGGGCGGGATGATGGCGCTGCTGCTGGCCGGCCCCCGGCTGGTTTCCTTCCTGCTGGATTACGGCCGGAGCCAATTGGGCGGCGCTGCGTGGGTCCGGGCCGACGTGGGCTTTGCGGTCTGGCAGTGGGGCAGCGCGGTGAGCGGACTGGCCCGTGTGGTCTTGCCGATTTTCGGCGTGGTCTTTTTGGCGGCGATTGCCGTAAACCTGGCGCAAGTCGGGTTTCTTTTTCTACCCGGCAAGGTGCAACTCGACTTCTCTCATCTCGATCCGCTCAAAGGTGCGAGGCGGCTGTTTTCGATTCAGAGTGCGGCGCGGCTTGTGTTCGGGCTGTTCAAGCTGGCGGTGGTGGCTTCGGTCGCCGCCGCCGTGCTTTACGGCGAGAAGGAGGCGATTCTGGGGCTGGGGGCGTTGGACGTGGGGGAACTGGCGGTTTACTTGATCCGGCTCCTTGTCTGGACGACGATCAAGATCGGCGTGGCCCTGCTGGTTCTCGCGCTGCTCGACTACGGCTTCCAGCGCTGGAAACACGAGCAGGACTTGAAGATGACACCGCAGGAAGTCCGCGAGGAGATGCGCAATTTGGAGGGCGATCCGCAGGTGATCGCCCGGCGGAGGGCCGTGCAGCGCCAGTTGGTGCTCCACCGTCTGTCAGAAGCCGTGCCGAAGGCCGACGTTGTTGTCACCAACCCCACGGAGTTGGCGATCGCGATCCAGTACGATTCGAAGACGATGGAGGCCCCGATCGTCGTGGCCAAGGGAGCGGGGCTGATCGCCCAGCGAATCCGGCGCCTGGCGCTGGAGAACGGGATTCCGCTGGTGGAGAAGAAACCGCTCGCCCAGGCCCTGTATCGCGAAGTCGAGGTCGGACGGCCGATCCCCCACCAGCGCTATGCGGCCGTGGCGGAAGTTCTGGCCTACGTCTATCAGCTCCAGCGCAAGCCGCGGAGACAAGCCGCTTGAAGCGAGTGCCGAGGCCGAGCGCGAGAGAGGTTCAAAATCCAAGGTTCAAGGTTCAAATTCCCAATGGCCAAGAGTGAGCAAGACCGGGCCTTTGACTGGGAGCACCAGATTCCACTTGAACTTTGAACCTTGAGCCATGCCGGGGTGGTACCCCCGGTGAGCACGCTATCGCAAAATCAGGTCGCCGCGATAGACCATGCGATTCTGCGGGCCGCGCAGCGCCGCTTCCATCTGCGAGACAAACGCTTCGGCGTCGGTCTTGCCCAGCAGCCGGCTGAGCGGCACGCCTTGCGGGGAGATGAACTGGACGGTGGGAAACGCCTCGACGTGGAACTTGCGGCAGACCTCGCGCGACGCGTCCGCCTCGATCCGGATACAAACGAACCTATCGGCCAGCCGGACCACTTCCGGGGCCGTCAGCGTCTCGTTGAGCATGCGGCTGCAATAGACGCAATCGCGGACATGGAAGAAAAGCAGCAGCGGCTTGCCGTCCCGCAGGGCCTGCTCCAGCCCGCTGTCGAAGTCGTCGACAAACCGCACCGCCGCGGGCGGCGTTTCCGGCATATCCTGCGCCCCCCGCGCCTCGCGGAGCATCGCCAGCGATGGCGGCCCTGGACAGTCGCAGCCGGCGGAAACCGCGAGCAGCCAAGCTGCGGAACCTAGGACAACCAGGGGGATGTTGCGCATCGAGGACACTTCAGTCTGCCTAGTCTTCCTGGGAAGACGAACACGCACTTGCTGTAGAGCTGAAAAAGACTTTCCTATGTCTGTTATCGCTCTGGCCGGCAACGAGACTTGAGATTGTCGGGGAATCTGGCCCGAAAGCGGGGGGCAAGAACCCGTTCCGGTTCGCATACGACAACCGACCTGGACAAAACTCCGGCTTTTGGGTACCCTCCCGCCCTCGTTTCTTGACCTTCAGCGGATCCTCGAACGGCCGCTTTCCGGCCAGGCTTTCTGGAGAACTGGATGGCATCGGACGTCGCATTGCGCGCCCCGGGCGGCTTCCCCTTCGCAACGCTGCGCGAGCTGATTTTGCCGGTGGGGATCGTTGCCAGCGTGCTGGTGATCGTGGTTCCCTTGCCGGTCCCGCTGATGGACGTGCTGCTGGCGTCGAACATCACGATTTCCGTGATCATGCTGCTGACGACGGTCTACGTGAGAACGCCGCTGGAGTTCAATATTTTTCCCTCTCTGCTTCTGGCCACGACGCTGTTCCGGCTGGTCTTGAACGTGGCGACCACGCGGCTGATCCTCACGCGGGGCGAGTCGGCGGGCCTGCTGGCGGCGGGGGGAGTGGTACGGAGTTTCGGCGAGTTCGTGGCCGGCGACAAGATCGTCGTCGGCATGATCATCTTCGTAATCATCGTGATCATCCAGTTCGTGGTGATCACCAAGGGCGCCACCCGGATCAGCGAAGTGGCCGCGCGATTTGCCCTCGACGGCATGCCGGGCCGGCAGATGGCGATCGACGCCGACCTGAACGCGGGCACGATCGATGAGCGGGAGGCACAGCGGCGGCGCGAGGAGATCACGGCCCAGGCCGATTTTTTCGGGGCCATGGACGGTGCCAGCAAGTTCGTCCGCGGCGATGCGATCGCCGGCATTTGCATCGCCCTGGTGAATATCGTCGGCGGATTGTTCGTCGGCGTGGTCGAAGCCGGGATGCCGCTGGGCGAGGCGGCCGCCCTGTTCACCAAGCTGACGATCGGCGACGGCCTGGTCAGCCAGATACCGGCCTTTCTGATCTCGGTGGCGGCGGCATTGCTGGTCACAAGAACCAGCAGACGAGCCAACCTGCCGAGCGAGTTTCTCCGCCAGCTTTTTGCCCGGCCCGAAGCCCTGGCCGTTGCCGGCGGTTTCCTCGGCATCCTCTCGCTGACGAACCTGCCTAAGATGCCGCTGGTGTTGATTGCCGGGTGCTGCGCCGCCTTGGCGCTAAGACTTTCGCGCCACACGGCCAGGCAGCGCGCGGCCAGCCAGGCCAGGCAGAAGGCCGAGGAAGCCAAGAAGCCGGAGGAGCGGATCGAGGACTACCTGGCGGTCGACCCGATGGAAGTCGAGATCGGCGTCGGCCTGATCAAGCTGGCCGATCCCAAGCGAGGAGGCGACCTGCTCGAACGGATTCATCGAATCCGGCAGAACGTGGCCGCCGACATCGGCATCATCCTGCCGAAGGTGCGGATTCGGGACAGTTTCCAGCTCGAACAGCAGCAGTACCGGATCAAGATCGCCGGAATGCCGGTGGCAACCGGCGCGGTCCATCCGGGGATGTTCCTGGCGATGGATTCGGGAATGACTTCCGGAAAGGTTCCCGGGCTGGCCACGAAGGACCCGGCGTTCGGCACGCCGGCGCTGTGGATCGAGCCGCCGGCTCGCGAGCAGGCCGAGATGCTCGGCTACACCGTGGTGGAGCCGGGCGCGGTGATCGCCACTCACCTGACGGAGACGGTCCGCAGGCACGCCGCCGAAATTCTCACGCGCGACGCGACGAAACACTTGATCGACGAACTCAGGCAAACCGCGCCGGCCGTGGTCGATGAGCTGATTCCCGGGCAGATGAAGCTGGCCGATGTCCAGCAGATTCTCCAGTCGCTGCTCCGCGAGCAGGTCCCGGTCCGCCAGCTCAGCGCGATTCTCGAGACCCTCGGCGACTACGCCGGCCGCTCCAAGGACCCGGTCCTTCTCACCGAGTTTGTCCGGGCGCGGTTGGCGCGGACGATTTCGACCCGCTACCGCGATCGCGACAACCGGCTCCACGTGGTGACCCTCGATCCCGCCCTGGAGGACCGGATCCGCGCGGGGGTCGACCATTCGGAACGGGGGCTGCTGCTGCGGATGTCGCCGCAAGCCGTGGAAACGACTTGCCGGCGGATTGCCGGCGGCCTGGAGCGGCTCGTTCTGGACAACCACCGGCCGATCGTGCTGTGCAGTCCGCAGGTCCGCGCGGCGGTCAAGGAGCTGGCCAGCGCGCACCTGCCCGACCTGATCGTCCTCAGCTACAACGAGATCACCCGAGACACCAAGATCGAATCGGTGGCGATGGTCACCGACGCCGTCTAGAGTCGGCGGCGCCCGACAACCTCCAACTTTCGGCAAGAACCAGATAAACCGCCATGGAAATCAGAACTTATCGAGCGGCCTCGATGCACGAGGCCCTGTCGCTGGTCCGCCGCGACCTGGGTCCCGACGCCGCCGTGCTGCACACGCGCGAGGTGCAATCGCGCCGGTTTTTCGGCCTGCTTCGCGGGCGGCCGCGGATCGAGGTCACCGCGTCCGCCGGGGTGAATGTCCCCAGCCGATTGCCCGAGCCGGCCGGCAGGCCGGCGGCTGCTGCGCGCGGCGCGGCGCGGATCGCGCCGCCGGGTCCGCCCGCCGCGCCCGATGCGCTCCGCGGCAGCCCGCCACCGCCGCCGAGGGCCGGCGACCGGTCGCCGAGCGGCGTGGAGGATCAGCTTTCGGACCTTCGCATCATGCTCCAGGAACTCTGCCGGCAGAACCGGGGCGGAGCGGCGCGCGAAATGCCCGACGGCCTGTTCCGCTTGTTCACCGACCTGATCGAGGCCGACATCAACGAGGAGATCGCCCGCCAATTGATCGAGCGAATCCGGTGTGAAGCACCTAACGACGAACTTGCCGACCCGCTGATGGCCAAGGCGCGAATCGCGCGGATTCTCGAAGCGGAAATTCCCGTCGGCGGTCCGATCCACGCGACGCCCGGCCGGCGGCGGCTGGTGGCGCTCGTGGGGCCGACGGGCGTCGGCAAGACGACGACGATCGCCAAGCTGGCGGCGAATTTCCGCCTCCGCCAGCGGCGGAACGTGGGCCTGATCACCGTCGACACGTACCGCATTGCCGCAGTCGAGCAGTTGCGCACGTATGCCGACATCATCGACCTGCCGATGGAGGTGGTCTCGTCGCCGCGCGAGATGCGCTCGGCGGCCCGGCGGCTGGAGGGCCTCGACCTGATCCTCATGGACACCGCCGGCCGCAGCCCCCGCGACGAGATCAAGATTCAGGAACTCCGCTCGTTTCTCAGCGAGGCCGAAGCCGACGAGGTCCACCTGGTGCTGTCGAGCGTGGCGGGCGAGCGGGCCCTGGTCCACACGGCGGCGCGGTTCGCCTCGGTGGGGACCACCGGGATGATCCTCACCAAGCTCGACGAGGCCACAAGCCTGGGCAACCTGCTGCCGCTGGTCCGTTCGAGCCGGCTGCCGATCAGCTACCTGACCAACGGCCAGAGCGTGCCGGACGACATCGAAACGGCCGAGTCGGCCCGGCTGGCGCGGCTCGTACTGGGCACGGAGAGCGTGTATCGCAAATGAGCCTTGGAGGGCAACCGTTCACGGGCCCGCGCGTGGCGCGACCGCTTGCGCCCCCGGACCGCCAATCGGCGCGCGGGAATCGGCGGCGGATTCCCGCACGCGGACAATCCTTTTTTCACCCCTTTTTTTGCTTCCCATGATTGACCAGGCAAACGACCTTAGAAAGCTGGTGATGCAGGCCGCCGAAAATCGGCCGGACGGGCTCCCCGAGCGGGTCCCGATGCTCCTGGTCAGCGGCGGGAAGGGGGGCGTCGGCACCACCACGGTCGCGGTCAACGTGGCCGTGGCCGCGGCCCAGCGAGGCCTCCGCGCGGTCCTGATCGACGCCGATCCCGACCGGGCCGACGTGCAGTCGCTCTGCCGGCTGCGGGACCGCTACACCGTTTCGGACGTGCTTTCCGGGCGGCGGACCTTGGGCGAAGCGCTCCAGCCGGGTCCGGCCGGCGTCTTCGTCCTGCCCGGAGCGTGGGCGGTCGCCGATTTGGCCGACGCCTCGGAATCGAGCCAGGTGCGCCTGCTCGACCAGTTCGCCGCCCTGGGACCGCGCGCCGACGTGGTAGTGATCGACGGCGGAAACGGCCTCCATCCGTTCACCAGGCGGCTCTGGCGCTCGTGCGCCGAGGTGGTTCTCGTGGCCACGCCGGAGCCCAGCGCGGTGCTCGACGCCTACGCGGCGATCAAGGTCGCGGCCAGCCCCCCGAGTCGGCCGACCGTCCGACTGCTGGTCAACATGTGCCCGTCCGCCGCGGTTGCCGACGACGTCCACGGGCGGATCGCCCAATCGTGCCGGCGTTTCCTGGGTTTCGAATTGCCGCCCCGGCACTGGCTCCCGATCGAGCCGTGTGTTTCAGCGGCGGGCCGGGAAGCGACGCCGTTCGTGATCTCGCACCCGGCCGCCCCCGCGGCGCGAGCCCTGGTTGCCTTTGCCCGCGTGGTGGAAGATGCCCTTGGCGGAAGCTCCGGCGGGGCGGCGGCGGACTCCGCACCGGAGGGCGGCGTCGGCGGAGAACCGAAACGAGAGAATCAACTCATCCAAACCGGCACAAATGCCGATAATGAAGAAGACCATCGCCTTGTCGCGCGATGTCAAAGTTTAACGACTGCGTAGTTTTCGAGGGCAGTCAGAGGTTTCGTTCGTGGCAGGAATCTACGCCGGCATCCTCGGCCCTCTGGCAATGCTGACGATCACGCTGCGCGGACTAATTCACCAGCGCGCCAGCGAGCGAATCGCTATGGACGCGTGGATCGGCCTGTGTGCCTTCGCCGCGATCGGCTGGATGCTCGGATGGATTGCCGGGCGGATTGTCGACGAGGCCGTCCGCGGGGCGATGGCCAACGGATTGGACGAAAACCGACAGTAACGTGCCCCGGATACACCAAGAAGGATAGCTCGGCATTCGTGCCTTGACGCGCTGTCACGGAGGACTGCATGCCAACCACTGTCGCTCCGGATGATGTGGA
>JAMOAF010000307.1 GCA_023621895.1 Planctomycetota bacterium | reverse complement strand
GGGAACCAGGCTGTGATCGGTGAATCCGGGGAGCGTGTTGATCTCGAGCAGTTGTGGACCCGTGTGCCGGTCGATAATCAGGTCGATTCGCGCCAGGTCGCGGCAGCCGAGAACATCGAAGGCCTTCAGCGCCAATTGTTGAACGTTCTGGCAGGTCGTCTCGTCGAGATCGGGGTTGAGGAGGTAGTCCGTGTCGTCGCGCTCGTATTTCGCCGCATAGTCATACCAGCCGGCCGCCGGGCGGACCTGGATTACCGGGAGCGGGTCGTGGCCCAGGATTCCGACGGTCACCTCCGGCCCTTCCAGCCGCCGTTCCAGCATCACGCGGCCAAAATCGGAAACGGCACGCGGCAACACGCTCTTGAGCGACTCGACCGTATCGCAGAGGGTGACGCCGATGCTGCTTCCCTCCGCCAGCGGCTTGAGCACCAGCGGCGGCTCGAGCTGGTCCACCTCCGGCCCAGCGCCGAGAGACACGACCCACCAGGGGGCCGTCGGCAGTCCCGCCGCATGCCATTTTCTCTTCGTCGCGTCCTTGTCGATGCCGATTCGCGAGGCCTCGGACCCACTTCCCACAAAGGCCAGGCCGCGCGCTTCGAGGATTTTTTGCAGTTCGCCGTCCTCCCCGAACCGGCCATGAAGGACAGGGAACACGACGTCGGCCGGCACGTCGAGGGCGGTCAAGTCGTCCGGCGTGATATCCGCCTCGGTGACCGCGTGCCCCAGGGCGCGGATCGCGGCGGCAACCGCTCGGCCGCCGGCAAGGCTGACCTCTCGCTCGGCCGAGGGGCCGCCGCGCAGCACGGTGACTCGCCACGGGCGACGCGGTGGGCGTGAACGATCAGGCATGGTTCTCTCCTCTGCTCGGAATATCCCGGAAGGCGCCGGTTGAAGAAGGCGGGGCTTGGCGAACTCTGTTGGCAGTCTGCGGCGCAGACCCACTGGCGTCTGCGGCGCGGCGGCCCGGCCGGACTGTTCTCCCTACTTGAGCAGCTTCCAGCCGTCGCAAGTGACCTCCAACCGCGTGTGCCCCTTGTGGGCGTCGTAGACTTCGTGCATCTGGTCGACCGAATCGAAGAAACCCACGAGGAACGCCGCGGAGAACGATTCCCCCGCCTTGACGGGCCGGCCGCCGAACTCCTCGATCATGCAAACGTAGCCGCGCTGGTGGCACCAGGCCTCGTACACGACGGACGGATCGAGCGTCATGCCCGCCAGCCACGGTCCTTCCTCCCCCGACTGGGGATTCCGCAGCTTGTAGGCCCGGATGAATCGTTGCGGAATCTTGCTCTCCTCGCGCCGGTAGGTGAATTTCTCGTCTGGTGCAAAGTCCTTAAAAAACTCGGACGATTCGAGCAAGCCCTGGTAGCTGAGGTAGATTTGGCTGAAGCTGTCCCCCTGCTTATGGCGGATATGGCCCGGCATATCGATTCTGAGAAACATCGCGTCGCTGGAATTGACGGCGTCGATCCGATCCATCGAGATGAAGTATCGCTTCCCTTCGGGAAACACGATCCATTGCGTCCAGGTGGATCCGGCTGTTTTTCCCGGAGCGGCCGTCCGATACTGGAACGTCTGCCGGATCGCCACGAAATCGGTTCCCCTGATGACGACAGGCTGCATTTCCTTGGCTTGGGTGCAGATTTGCGGACCCTCGATCGAACGCTTGGGACCCTTGCCGTGATAGGGATTGTCGAACTGGTACACCAAGTCAGGGTCGAGCTGGTCGCGGTAGGCTTGATCGCTGCCCGGCTCCATGATCCAGTCGGCGATGTCGAGCCCGAAACCGGCATCGCGAAAGCCGGTCTTCTTATCGACAAACGTCTGCTGGTAGACCCCGCTGACATAGCCCCGCTTGCGGATCGAGGCGTGGAGCGTGTCCGTTTCGAGATCGATTTGATCCCCGGTCTCGGTGAGTCGGAACTCGCCGGCCCGCAACGCCGGCAGCAAGGCCCAGCAGGCGAGAATACACAGCAAACGTGCCGACAAACGGGGCATGGCGGCATCTCCAGAGTCTGACAGGGACGTTTTCACGCTGCATTTTCCCATCGGGAACCGGCGGCAGCGGCGACGGAACGGCCCCATCGTAGAGCGCAACAGGTGCTTACGCAAGCATTCCCGAGGAGCAACTTCAGCGGGGCAGAGTGCCGCGGTGGCGCGATCTGCCTGGCGGGCGTTTCTGCCGCCAATCGCCGGACGAAACAGGCCTGCACTTGCCGTCCGCAGGCCCATCGTGACGACACGAAACCACTTGCCCGCGGTTCGCGCCGGCTATAGACTGGCAGCGCAGAATGCTTCAGATGCTCCCCGCTCTTTCACGTTCGCTCGAGACGAAGGAGTACGAAAATGGCTCGCTGCCTTTTCTTGTTCAGTGCCGCGCTCTCGGCGGTTCTCGCCCTCGGTATCCCGGTCTCCGGCCAGGCGCCGGCCGACTCGGCGCAAAGCGGCAATGTTTTGAAGGCCGGCCTCGCGAAGCTCGACATCACGCCGGACAAACCGGTCAAGATGTCCGGCTATTCCGGGCGGAAGGCGGAATCGACCGGCGTGCACGATCGGCTCTCCGCGCGGATCACGGCCTTCGCGAGCGGCGGCCGGCGCTTGGTGCTCGTGTCGACCGACCTGATCGGGTTCTACGACACGTACGAACCGATCCGTGATGCCATCTGCGAGCGCTACCAGCTCAAGCCGGGCGAGATCCTCCTGACCGGGACGCACACCCATAGCGGGCCGTCTCCCACGCTCAGTGCGGACGGGTACCCGAACAACGTCGAGTACACCCAGAACTTGAAAGGCAAACTGCTCGAGGGAGTCGGCCGGGCGCTTGAAGCAACGAGCCCGGTCGAGATGGGGATCGGCAGGGGCTACAGCCCCGTGGGCGTGAATCGCCGGGAGAGGCAACCCGACGGCTCGATCAAGCTTGGCCGCAATCCGTATGGTCCGACCGACAAGGAGGTGCTGGTGATGAAGCTGGCCAGGCCGGATGGCGCGCCGGTGGCCGCGCTGTTCGATTATGCAACGCACGGTACGTCGCTCGGACCCAAAAACCTCCAGATCAGCGGCGACGTTTTGGGGCTCGCCGCGCAGTGGGTCGAGAAAATCCTCGGGCCGAATGTGACCGCGCCCGTCTTCGCCGGCGCGTCGGGAAACATCGACCCCTGGTTTCGCGTCCTGCCGTCGTTCGAGACCGCCAGCGGCTGGATTCCCGAGCCCGAGCTTCTGGGAATCCTCTTGGGCGAGGAGGTAGTGCACGTTTTTCGCAACATTAAGACAACCTCGTCGAGCGCGGCGATCGCGTCCGAGCTGGCGACGCTCGAGCTTCCCGCCAAGAAGAGCGAAGGCCGCGAGGATGCCCCGCCCACAAAGCCGCTGAATGTGACGGTGGCCAGGATCGGCCAGATCGCCTTGGTCGGCGTGGGATGCGAACTCCTGACGGAAGTGGGTATGGAAATCAAGGAGGGCTCTCCTTTCGAGTACACGTTCGTGATCAGCCACTGCAACGGCAAGGCCGGCTACCTCCCTCCGAAGCACCTGTACGAGGAAGGGGGATACGAAATCAACAGCACCGGTTTCGCACCCGAGGCGGCCGGAATCCTCGTCAAGGAATCGCTGCGGATGCTCTCGGACTTGCGGTGAGGTTGTGGCCGCCGCGGGCTCCGGCGCGGAGTCTTCGCCGGCATGTCGATTACCCCAACCATTTGCAGAAGGAGAGGTCTGATGTTTACTCCCCGCTCGTCGCCGCGCGTGGTTTTCGGAGGCGCGATGTTGAGCCTGTTCATGGGCTTCTGGTCCGCCGACAAGGTTTTTTCGGCCGAAGAGACCGGCGGTCTCCGCTTCACGCCGCGATGCCTGATGGTCAACCCCAACGAGGGCTGCGCCATCGGAGACATCAACAATGACGGCAAGCCGGACATTGTCGCGGGCACGCACTGGTACGCCGCGCCGGAGTTCGTGCCCCGGCCCGTTCGAGAAATCCCGCAGGTTTCGCTGGGATTCGGCAGCAACGATTTCTCCGCCAACAACGCCGACATGATCTGGGACGTCAACGGCGACGGCTGGAAGGACGTGATCTCCGGCGGCTGGACCGAGCCGGAGATCATGTGGTATGAGAACCCCGGCAAGACCGCGCTGGAGCGAGGCTGGAAGTGGGAGCCGCACGTGCTGGTGACCGCTCGTGCGGAAAACGAGGCATACCACCTCCAGGACCTGGACGAGGACGGGGCGCCGGAGATCGTCGTGCACTGCTGGGTCAAGTCGGCGCCCTTGGTCGCATGGAAATTGACCAAGGGCGAAGAGGGGCAGATGTCGGCCCGCCGGATTGTGCTCGGAGAGCAGGGGTCGGGCCACGGGTTCGCGGTGGGAGACGTCAACGGCGACGGGCTGGCAGACATCCTTTGCGGCATCGGCTGGTACCAGCGCCCGGCCGGCAATCCGCTTGCGCGGCCCTGGGCCTTTCATCCGGAAACGGCCCTTCCCAACGCCAGCTCGCCGTGGGTCGTGGCGGACGTCAACGGCGACGGCCGCAGCGACATGATCTGGGGGCGCGGCCACGACTACGGCGTCTACTGGTGGGAGCAGGGAGAGCCGAAATCCGATGGCACGACCACCTGGACCGAGCACCTGATCGACAAGTCGTGGTCTCAAGCCCACAGCATGGCATGGGCCGACCTGGACGGCGATGGCCGCGGAGAATTGATCACGGGCAAGCGTGTCCGCGGGCACGGCGGCCGCGACCCGGGCGCCGACGAACCGCCCGCCCTCTATTACTACTCCTGGAACACCGCCCGCTCGCAGTTCGACCGCCACACGATCGCTCCCCCCGGCGCCGGCGTGGGAACGGGCATGCAAATCTGCGTCGCCGACCTGACCGGCGATGGCCGCCCGGACATCGCCGTTGCCGGCAAGTCGGGGACCTACCTGCTGGTCAACGAAGGCTGAGCGGTCCCGGCGCGGGCCGAATCGTGAACAGCTCTCCGATGTGAAAGACCGCCACGGCCGCTTTGCGCCGCGCCAGCCCATCGCGAAGCTGGATCATGCATCCCGGGCACGCGGTCACGACGGCGTCGGCGCCGCAGGCCAAGATGGCGTCGACCTTGTGATCGGCGATTTTTCGGGAGACTTCGTAGTGGGTGATGCTGAATGAGCCGCCGAGCCCGCAACACCTGCCGGCGTCGGGCATCTCGACGAACCGGAGCCCCTCGAGCGCCTGGAGGATTTTCCGGGGCTGGGCGCGGACGTCCTGATATCTCGCCAGGTGGCATGGGTCGTGCCAGGTGACGGTTTTGCCGCGAAGGGAGGGCTTGACCGCCAGCCGTCCGAGGTCGGCGGCAAGGACGTCAACGACCAGCGCGTTGAAATCCTTGACCTTCGATGCGAACTGCTCGAAGCGTTGCTTCTCTTCGGGGGTCTCGGCCAGGTAAGTCGGATACTCGCTCAAGCCGGAGCCGCAGGTGGCGCAAGCGGTGACAACGTAGTCGCAGTCTTCGAACGCGTCGATGTTCCTGGCGGCCATCCGCCTCGCGGTGCGGAAGTCGCCGGAGAGGTAAACCGGCGCGCCGCAGCAACCCTGACGCCGGTCGAAGACGACCTCGCAATCGAGGTTCCGGAGCACGTCGACGATCATCTGGCCAAGCTCGGGGAATACGTATTCGGTGGCGCAGCCCGAGAAGAAGCCGACTCGGTGCTTCGTCGCGCCGGCGGCGGGGCAGTGTTCCGGCAGGATGCTTCTCAGGAACCGCGGCGCGATATCCGGAATCGTTCGCCCGGCGCCCAGGGCCGAGAGAAACTGCGGCAGGTGGCGGAATTTCCCTTCTCCCCGCGGCAGGATGCCCTGGAACCAGGAGGCCAAGCGCAAGGCCGCCCCGAACAACCAGCGGTTGGGGAGCAGGTAGCGGAACACGACTCGCTTGGCAAGAGGAAGTCCTCTCTCCGCCGCGTAGTCGCCGCGCGCGGCAATCACCGCGTGGTCGATCCGGGTTTTGGCCGGGCAGTACTCGACGCAGGTCCTGCACAAGAGGCAGTTGTCAATCGCCTGGTAAAAACCCTTGCTGAGCGGCTGCTCACCCTCGAGCGCGAAGCGGATCAACTGGTCCTTGCCGCGAGCCAGCCCCTTCTCCTGGCGTTCCTCGCGGTAGACCGGGCAGAAGTAGCCGCAGAAGCCGCACTTCATGCACTGCTCGACGTCCGTCTGGAACTTGCGGATATTTTCGAGGCGGTCGGCCACTCAATCGCTCCCGTCTTCCCAGATTTTGCCGGGGTTCAGAATCCCGTTGGGGTCGAAGATGCCCTTGATCTTCCGCATCAGGTCGATGAAGATCGGGTCCTGCGTGCGGCGCATGAACTTCTGCTTCTCCAAACCGATCCCGTGCTCCCCCGAGAGAACGCCGCCGAACTCGACCGCGGCCTCGATGATCTCGTCGACGGCCTTCTGGGCCTTCGCGAAGTGGGCGGGATCGCTCGCGTCGGTCATCACGCTCGGATGGAGGTTGCCGTCGCCGGCATGGCCGATGACGGTGACCTCCAGATCGGCCTTCCGGCAGATCGCCACCACCCGCTCGATGAACTCCGCCATCCGCGTCCGCGGCACGGTCACGTCTTCGGCGAGGACCGTCGGGGCCGCGCCGAAGACGGCCGCGAACCCCGCGCTGCGCGCTTTCCAGTAGGCCTGCGCCTGGGCCTGGTCCTGGGCCACGAGGACGTGGGAGGCGCCGACCTGGCGGCAGACCTCGATCACCCTCTGGGAATCGTGCTCGACGACCTCCTCCTTGCCGTCGCACTCGAACATGAGCATCGCCGCGGCGTCTTCGGGCAGCCCCATGCCGGTAAGCCGGTTGATGCTTCGGACGACCCAGTTGTCCAAGAGCTCGATCTTGGCGGGGACCGTGCCCGCATCGAGGATCCTGCCCACGGTTGCGCCCGAGGAGGGCAAATCGTCGAACAGGGCGATGATCGTCTTCCTCGCGGGAGGCAGGGGAAGGAGGCGGAGGACGGCCTCGGTGACGACGGCCAGGGTCCCCTCGGAACCGGTTATCAGAGAGACCAGGTCGTACCCGACGACGTTCTTCACGGTGCTGCCGCCGAACTCGACGGTCCTGCCGGTAGGGAGAACCGCCTTGAGGCCGAGCATGTATTGCTTCGTCACGCCGTACTTCAGGCACACCGGCCCGCCGGCGTTCTCGGCAATGATCCCGCCGAGGGTGGCGCCGAGAAAGCTCTGCGGGTCGGGCGGAAAGAAGAGCCGCTCTTGGGCCAGTGCGGCCTGGAGGTCCATGAGCACCACGCCCGCCTGCACCCGAGCCGAGAGGTTCGCTCCGTCGATGGACAAGATTTTGTTCATCTTGGTCATCACGAGGGCGATCCCGCCACGAACCGGCACCGAGCCGCCACTGACGTTGGTGCCTCCTCCCCTGGGGGTCACCGGGATGCGGTGCTCGTTGGCGAGCTTGAGCACCGCTTCAACGTGTTCGGTCGAGGTCGGAAAGACAACCAGGTCCGGCTTGTGGACCCAGGTGGACGTCCCGTCGTAGGAATAGACCTTCCGGTCCTCCTCCGACAGGAGCACGTTTGCCCTGCCCACGATGCCTGCCAGGTGGCTCGCGAACCGCTCGTATGCCATCGATCGAACCTTCTCAAAGTAGCCAGGACGGCGCCGGCCCGCTGAGCTCTCGGGCGTTGTCCGCGCGGAGGCGAGAACAGCGCCGCTCGGAGCCCGGAAGATCGGGGTTCTTAACGGGTTCTCGCCCGTATCGTGCCGCCAGGCGACAGGGAGCGTGATCCCGTTTCAGGGAGGAGGCGGGCGCGTAGGCATATCTTATACCATTTCCGGAGGCCCTCACACGAGCGG
>JAMOAF010000256.1 GCA_023621895.1 Planctomycetota bacterium | reverse complement strand
ACCGCGGGTCGCCCGCGAGGCCGACGCGATGTTGCAGCAGGGAATTGTCTGAAAGCGGAAAGCCGAAAGCCGAAAGCGGAAAGCAATCAGAGACGGCCGGCTATGCCGGCAGCTTTGCTGGGAGCCGACGGTTGGCAACTTTCTACTACGGGGGGTGATTCGCCCCCCTTTCTTTTAATTCTCCCGCTTTCAGCGGCGAAACACCGGAAAAGCGGCTTTCCGGCTGCGCCGATCTGACTGTGCCGGGCAATGCGCTGAACGCCAGGGCGATTCAAAATGACGCAAGATAACAATCGCTGGGGCCAAAAGCATCATGACAGGTCTCGGGAATATGCTTTACACTTAGTCCCGAGTCACGTCGGTTAGCGATCGCTCCACGCGGCGGAGTGCCCACCGACCATCGCGGAGGGGGGGCGATGCGCCCTTCTTGCGGCTTTAGAAGCTTGACAACGTCGATTGCCGCCGTTAGCGTTAGGATGATTGACTGGGGCAGATCTGCTCGGGAATGTTCCGAGAGCGCGCAGGGCCCGCGGCGTTTCGCCATGCGGGAGTCTTCGAGGCAGGCTATTCCGACACGATCGGAGTCGGACGCAACGGCGTCCACCCGCCGAACAGGCCGATCCTAAGGGAGAATCGTCTGTCGGCACGGGTCTCGGCGACGCTGCTCTGGTCGATATCGTGCGAGAAACTCGCCGCGACTCAGGCGGCGCGACATCTTGTGGTTTCTTGCTCTTTCAGTGGCGATGGGTTTTGGATAGGTAATCGGAGGGAGTGATGCGATTGCGCGGATTTCTGCTAATGGTTTGGTGCCTCGGTGCGCTTGCCTGGATCTGCGGGTGCGGAGCCGATCCGCTCGGCCGCCAACCGGTCTCGGGCAAAGTGACGTTGGACGGAGCGCCGCTCGAAAAGGGGAGCATCGGCTTCCAACCCGTCGAGGGCGGGATAACTTCCAGCGGCGCGGTCATCGCACAGGGCGCGTACACGATTTCCCGGGAAAAGGGGCTTCCGCCCGGCAAGTACCGCGTGGTGATCAATGCGATCAAGCCCGGCACGGGACAGGTCGAACTTCCGCCGGGAGGCATGCCGGGCGATGAGGTGGAAGGCAAGCCGGCAGAGGAGCTCATCCCGCCTGAGTGGAATACGGAAAGCAAGCAGTTTGTCGAGGTATCGAGTTCGGCCCCGGCGGAGTTTGTGCACGAGATCGTCACCAAGCAGCCATGAACAGTGACATAAGGACAGATTAAATTTAAATACGCATCTCGCAACGTGGCATGAGAAAGAACTTCTGATCGTCTGATTCAATTTCTCTTAAGGAGACCGGATCATGTTTCGAAATCGACACGGTTTTACGCTCGTGGAGCTGCTGGTGGTAATCGCCATCATTGGCATCCTGATCGCGCTGCTGCTGCCGGCCGTGCAGGCCGCCCGCGAGGCGGCTCGGCGTTCGCAGTGCACCAACAACCTGAAGCAGATCGCGCTGGCGGTCCACAATTACCACGACACGCACAAGGTGTTTCCGATTGGCAACTGGACTGCTTCCTACGGAACCTGGTTGGTGGGCCTGCTCCCCTTCATCGAGCAGCAGGCGATGGCCGACAGGTACCAGGTCTATCCAGCAGGCTACACGTCCACCGCGAATATGCCGATCACGACCGCTCAAATTGCCACCTACACCTGCCCGAGCGACAGCAATACGGCTAATGCCAGCCTCTACAGTGGTGTCACGTTTCATAACTACGTGGCAAATTACGGAAATACGACCTCCTCGCGGGCAGCCACCCTGGGCACCGATTCGGCGGGCAACCCGAACCGCTTCGGAGGCGCGCCGATCGTGGGCATGGTTGTCAGCGTTACCTTGTATAACGACAAGGCCTCTGTGCCGGCGGCGGTCAAGATGGCTGACATATGGGACGGAACGAGCAACACGCTGCTGTTTTCCGAGACGGTGCAAGGCCGCGGGGGCGACTTGCGAGGATTCGCCTGGTGGGGCTACGGCTGTCACTTTGAAACCTACCTGCCGCCGAACTCAGCCGAGCCTGATCGCGTGCAATTCGACACCTACTGCAAACCGAACGAGCCGGGCAATCCCCCCTGCGTCGGAGCGACGCCGAGTTGGACCGAGCAGACGATTGCGGCGCGGGGGCGCCACCCCGGCGGCGTCAACGCCGCCTTGTGCGACGGCTCGGTTCGCTTCATCGCCAACACGATCCGCCTCGATACCTGGCGCTGGCTGGGAACGATCCGTGGCAAGGAAGTGCTCGGAGAGTTCTAATAGCGTCTCCGCCTGGCCTTGCCCGGTGGTCGAGTGGCTTGGAACGGTTCCAAGACCCGTGCACCGTCACAATGACAGCGAAAGGTTTCTGCGCGATGAGCATCTGTAAGCGACTGTTTGTGTTGGCCGCGGGGATCGCTCCGGTTCTTGCCGTTGCCGCCATGCCGGCTCTTCAGGCGGCGCAGCCCGTCTACGACGTGGTGGTCTACGGCGGGACGTCGGCCGGCGTGGCCGCCGCCGTGCAGGCCAAGCGGATGGGAAAAACGGTTGTCCTGGTCGGCCCGGACGTCCACCTCGGCGGCCTGTCCTCCGGCGGGCTGGGACAGACCGACACCGGAAATCACGCGGTGATCGGCGGGATCAGCCGCGAGTTCTACCAGCGCGTCAAACGGCACTACGATCAGCCGAAGGCATGGACCCGCGAGACCCCGCAAAAGTACGCGCGGTACCGCGCGGATGAAGATGCCATGTGGACCTTCGAACCCTCCGTCGCCGAGAAGGTGTTCGACGACCTGGTGCGAGAGCACCAAGTCACCGTCCATCGCGACGAGTGGCTCGACCGGAAGGGCGGCCTGCTGAAGCAGGACGGGCGGATCGTCTCGATCAGGATGCTCAGCGGGCGGACTTACCGCGGGAAGATGTTCATCGACGCGACCTATGAAGGAGACCTGATGGCCGCGGCCGGCGTCTCCTACCACGTCGGGCGGGAATCGAACGCAAAGTACGGCGAGACGCTCAATGGCGTCCATACGAGCATCGAAGGCGCGGGGTTGGGGCATCATCAGTTCGTCGTCGGCGTGGACCCCTACGTTCAACCGGGGGTCCCGTCGAGCGGACTGCTGCCGTTCATCGATCCGAACGGCCCGGGCCAAGAGGACAGCGGCGACGCCCGCGTCCAGGCCTACAACTTCCGCATGTGCCTGACCGACGATCCGGACAACCGGGTACCGTTCGTCAAGCCGGAAGGTTACCAGGAGCAGTGGTACGAGCTGCTGCTGCGCAATTTCGAAGCCGGGGCCAAGGGCGCCAAGGCCCCGAAACCCGACTACACGGTCAGCTCGGGCGCCGTGCGGATTCCCTGGATCAACTCGCGGATGCCCAACCGCAAGACCGACACGAACAACCAGGGAGCGGTTTCAACGGACTTCATCGGCCAGAACTACGCCTATCCCGACGCCGGCTACCCGGAGCGCAAGGAGATCATCGCGCGGCACAGGCTCTGGCAGCAAGGGCTGATGTGGACGCTCGCCAACCACCCGCGCGTCCCGGAGAAGCTTCGCACGGAGGTCGCCCGCTGGGGGCTGGCGCGGGACGAGTTCGCCGACAACGGCAACTGGCCGTACCAGATCTATGTCCGCGAGGCCCGGCGGATGGTGAGCGAATTCGTCGTCACCGAGAATCACCTTCGCCGAAGCAAACCCACGCCGCGCTCGATCGGAATGGGCTCGTACGGCATGGACAGCCACCACGTCCAGCGTTACGTGACCCAATCGGGCGAGGTCCGCAACGAGGGCGACGTCGAGGTCTCCACCGGCGGCCCTTACCCGATCGACTACGGGTCGCTCATTCCCCGGCAGGACGAGTGCGAGAACCTGCTGGCGCCGGTTTGCGTAAGCTGTTCGCATATCGCCTTCGGGTCGATCCGCATGGAGCCGGTGTTCATGATCCTCGGTCAATCGGCGGCCACGGCGGCCGCGATGGCGCTCGACGACGGCCTGCCGGTCCAAAAGGTGGACTACCCGCGATTGCGCAAGCGATTGCTTGAGGACGGCCAGGTGCTGGAATTCGGGCGGTAGGGGCGCGCCGCTCGACGGCGATCGATTTGCTGGCTGACAATCTGGAGGAATGAACTCGTGAAACGGCACTCCACCTGGCTGCTTGTTCTCTTGGCTTTGGCGGCGCCGCCGGCCGCTTCGCTTGCGGCCGGGGCGGCCGCGGTCCGCGAGTCAGCCCGGCAGATTCCCGTCGCCTACGACGTCGACGTGGTTGTTGTCGGCGGCGGCACGGGGGCCGTCTCCGCGGCAGTGGCGGCGGCTGAAGCGGGGGCGCGGGTATTCCTCGCCGCGCCCTATCCCTACCTCGGAGACGACATGACCGCCACGCTGCGGCTCTGGCTCAACGAGGGGGAGACGCCGAAATCGCCGCTGGCCAAGGCGATCTTCAACGATCCGCTGGCCGCGCAGATCGAGCCGCAGCGCAAACGGCTCGCCCTGAGCTATACGGCGAACCGCCCGAGCGGCGCGCCGCACCCGGACACCGACCCGCCCAGCCGCCTGGCGGATGGCGCTTGGGGAGATGCATCCAAGGAGAGCGTCCAGTACGACGGCGATGTGACCCTCGACGCCGACCTGGGCAAGGCCGAGGAGGTCCACGAGGTCCGCATCGCCGTTTACCGCCGCGACGAGACGACGCTGGGAGGCAGCGGCTTCAACGTCGAGAGCGTGGCCGTGTCGGTCAGCGACGACAAGCAATCCTGGAAACAGGTGGCGGAGTTGAAAGGGGAGCCGGGCGGCGGCCAGGGTGTCTCTGTCCTGGCCGCGCCGCTTAAGGCCACCGCGCGCTATGTCCGATTCGCCTTGAAAAAGCCTCCGCAGCACGACCGCATCCTGCTCGGCGAGATCGAGGTGCTCGGGGCCGTCGAGGAGAAGGTAGCCGCTCTGCCGCAACCGCCCCGCCCGCTCCACGTGAAGAAAACGTTGGAAGAAGCCCTGCTCAACGCGGGGGTCGAATTTCTCTTTAGCTGCCCCGCCACGGACGTGTTGCGCGACGCCGGGGGAGCGCCCGCGGGGATCGTGATGGCCAACCGCGCCGGCCGCCAGGCGGTGCTCGCACGAGTGATTATTGACGCTACCGAGCGCGGCACGGTGGCGCGGCTCGCCGGGGCCCGCTTCCGCGCTTACCCGGCCGGCGCGCAGACTTTCCGCCAAGTGGTTGTCGGCGGCGATCCGGTGGAAATACAAAACGGCTCCGTGCGGGTGATCCCGCCCGGCTTCCTGGGCTATCCCTGCGTTTGCGGCTTCCCCGGCTGGTGCGAGATTTGCATCGGCGAATCGCCGCTCCGCGGCCAGGCCGTTCGCTATGGAAACAGCCGCGGTCCCCTGCTCCAAGGGAACGACCGCCTGTTCAAGGCCATCGAGTACACGCTGAATATCTCCATGCCGGACGGCAGCTTTGCCTCCTTCGCCCATGCCGAGCAGGTGGCCCGCACGCTCACCTACCACGCCAATCAGTGCGTCACGGCCGACCGCCTGTTCCAGGTGCCGCCCGACGCCATGCATGGCCGGCAGTCGATCCCCGGCGATGGCCTGCCGGTCGACGCCCTGCCGCTCGACGCGTTCCGGCCGGACGGGGTTGCGCGGCTCTACCTGCTCGGGGGCGCGGCCGACATCAGCCGCGTCCGCGCCGAGCAAGTGCTGCGGCCGTTGGAGCTGATCGCTCTGGGCGCGCGGATCGGCGCCGCCGCGGCCAAGGAGGCGGCTGACTCGGGCAAACCGGCCGGCGTGCGGCTGCCGGCAGAGGCGGCCGCCGCCGCGGTTGCCGCCGGCGAGGTCCGCGAGCTCCTGGTCGGCGTGCGGCCGATCCAGAAGCTGCCCACGGTTTCCCAGGAGGCCCGCAATCTGCCCGTCTTGGGGCGCTACGACGTGGTGGTGATCGGCGGGGGCACCGGCGGGGCGCCGGCGGGCATCGGCGCGGCGCGCGAGGGGGCCAAGGTGCTCGTCGTCGAGTACCTGCACATGCTCGGCGGCGTGGGGACGGCCGGCTACATCACCGGCTACCACAGCGGGAATCGAGGGGGTTTTACCGCCACGATCCCCGGGGGCAATAGCTGGCGGCCGGAGCAGCGGGCCGAGTGGTGGCGCCGGACGCTGCTCGACGAAGGGGCCGATGTCTGGTTTGGCGCGATCGGCTGCGGCGCGGTGCTCGACGGCGACCGCGTCGTCGGCGTCGTGGTGGCCACGCCGGAAGGCCGCGGCGCGGTGCTGGCCAACGCGGTGATCGACTCCACCGGCAACGCCGACGTGGCCGCCGCGGCCGGCGCCGAGACCGACTACACCGACGCGGGCGAATTCGGCATGCAGGGGACGGGCCTCCCCCCGCGCCGGCTCGGCGCGGGCTACACGAACACCGACTTCACGATCGTCGACGAGACCGACATGGTCGACGTCTGGCACGTCTTCGTCTACTCGAAGCAGAAGTACCCCGAGGCCTTCGACCAGGGGCAGCTCGTCGACACGCGCGAGCGGCGGCGGATTGTGGGGGACTTCCGCATGACGATCCTCGATCAGGCGATCGGCCGCACCTATTCCGACACGATCAGCCAGGCGCGCAGCGACTACGACTCGCACGGCTACACGGTGGACCCCTTCCTGATGCTCGAAACGCAGCGCATGGGAGGGGCCTTTACCGTAAATATTCCTTATCGGTGCCTGCTTCCCAAGGGGCTCGAAGGGCTGTTGGTGACCGGCCTGGGAATTAGCGTGCACCGCGACGCCGTCACGCTGGTGCGGATGCAGGCCTGCATCCAGAACCAGGGTTATGCCGCCGGGCTGGCCGCGGCCACGGCCGCCAGGGAAGCCTCGCCGCTACTCCGCGCGATCGACGTCAGGGGCTTGCAGCGGAAGCTCGTCGAACTGGGCTACCTGCCGGCGGAAGTGCTCGAGCAGGGCGAGGTGCAGCCCATGTCGCGCGAGGCAATCGCCCAGGCCGTCCGCGAGGCCCCCGGCAACTACCGCGCCGCGGCGCTCGTCCATTTCCACGGCGCAGAGTCGCTGCCGCTCGTGCGCGAGGCGCTGGCCTCGAGCGAGGGCCAGCAGCGCTATATCTACGCCGTGATGCTGGCGATGCTCTTCGGCGACGAGGCCGGCGCCGATGCGATCGTCGAGCGGGTCCGTGCCGCGGAAAAGTGGGACGAGGGGTGGAACTACTGGGGGATGGGCCAATCCGGCGATGCCTTGAGCCCGCTGGACAAAGCGATCGTCGCCCTGGGGATGGCGCGGGCCCGAAAGGCGGTGCCGGTGATCCTGGAGAAGGTCGAGTTGCTGGATGCCGAGTCCGACTTCTCCCACCATCGCGCGGTGGCGATGGCCCTGGAGCGGTTGGGCGACCGGGCCGCGGCCCCGGCCCTGGCGGCACTGCTCCGCAAGCCGGGCATGGCCGCCCACGTCCACGATACGATCGCCGCGGCCAAAACGCACGACGCCGAGTATGCCCGCTACGTGAACACCGTCCACACGCGGCGCGAATCGCTCCGCGAGCTGTTCCTGGCCCGCGCCCTGTATCGCCTCGGCGACCACCAGGGCATTGGCGAGGCGACGCTGCGGGCCTACGCAGCCGACCTTCGCGGCCATCTCGCTCGGCACGCCAAGGCGGTGCTCGAAGAGCAGCAGCCGCCCGCGGCGCCGCGCTGAAAAAAGGGCTCCTCCAGTTGTTGTTTTGGAGCACGGCGACTGATCGCCGCTTTTTTGGAGCACGGCGACTGATCGCCGCTTTTTGGAGTGCGGCGATTTATCGCCGCTTTGCGGCCTTTGGCCGCTTTCGAAGGCCGCAAAACGGCCAAAAGCGGCGATCAGTCGCCGCACTCCAAAGGG
>JAMOAF010000309.1 GCA_023621895.1 Planctomycetota bacterium | reverse complement strand
TTGGAAAAGCTGAAGCAGATTGCGACGCTGGAAAACCTCGACGTTCGCGACACCCGGGTGACCCCCGCGGGAATCGAGTCGTTCCGGAAGGCCGTGCCGCGGTGCGAAGTCCGGTCCGGCAAGGTGGAGAAGAGCGCGCAACAATAGCCGCCGGACGTCTCGCGCGAGATCGTTCACGAGCGGCGTCGGCTGCGGCGGCTCTTGGCACAAAAGCGGAGGACTTGCGACCGGTCAGTCGATTTCCCACCCCTTGCGGCGGGTTTCCTTGATGAAGGGGTCGGCGGCGGCCAGGCCGCGGGCCTGCATCGCGCCGGCGTCCCAGTAAATCTTCTTGCCGGTGCGGAGCGAAAGGATGCCGAGAAGGACGATTTCCGTCAGCCGAGCGGCGTACTCGAAGTTCGAGCTGGCCGGCGGCCCGCCCTTGATTGCGTCGAGCCAGTCGCGGTGATGGCCCTTCGAGCGCGGGATCGTTTCGGCCGGCTTGGCGTAGTCGGGCGTCTTTTCATAGGGCAATAGCCGCGGAGGGCCGCCGGCGCCGTCGCAGAGCATCTTGCCCCGCTCGCCGATGAACAGCGAGCCGCGGCTGGGAAGCGCGCCGCCAGCGGGTATCTCGTCCGGGCAGGGCGGCCTCAAGCCGCCATCGTACCAGGTCAGGCGAACGGGGGGCTTTTCCCCCCGGGCGTCGAATTCGTAGTAGCAGATTTCGCCATGCGGGGCGATTTCAGCGTCCATGTTGCCCGCCGGCCGAGATTCCACGGTCCGCGGCGCCGCCAGGTCGAGCGCCCAGCAGGCGGCGTCCATGTCGTGGCAACCGAAGTCGCCCAGCCCGCCGCCGCCGAACGCCCAGAAATCCCGCCAGGTGACCGGCGTGTAGGCCGGATGGTAAGGCCGGACCTCGCGCGGGCCCAGCCAGAGGTCCCAATTCACGCCGTCGGGCACTGGCGGAGTCTCCGCGGGCGCTCCGGTGAGCTGCTTGTTCCAGCGGTTTGCCCCGACCCAGGCGTGCACCTCGCGGACCGGTCCGATCGCGCCGTCCCAGATCCACTCGCAGGTCTGCCGGATGCCGACGTTGGAATGCCCGCTGTTGCCCATCTGAGTGGCGGCGCCCGTCTCCCTGGCGACCTGGGCGACCTTGCGGGCTTCCCAGATGTTGTGGGTCAAGGGCTTTTCACAATAGACGTGCTTGCCCGCACGCATCGAGAGGATCGAGACATAGGCGTGGAGATGATCGGGCGTGGCGCAGAGCACCGCGTCGATCGACTTCTCCTTTTCGAGCATCACGCGGAAGTCCTCGTAGCCGGCGCAGCGAAAGCCGGGCGAGCCGGCCGCATAGTGTTTTTCAATTTCCTGGCAGACCGGCTCGCGCCCGGCCATGCCGCGATAGTAGAAGGCGTTCATGTCTTCCTCGGCGATCGGGTCGGCCAGGGCGATCACCCGGGCATCGGCCTCGCGGAACAGGTTGCGGACATTCGTCCGGCCCTGCCCGCCGGCGCCGACCAGGGCGACGTTCACCTTCTCGCTGGGAGGCACGTGGTTTGCCCCGCCCAGAACATAGCGAGGCACAATCGTTGCAGCGGCCGCAGCGGCCAGGAAGGTTCGCCGGTTGGTTTTCATGGGTGGTCCTTGTGTGGGGGGGGAGCGGTCAGCAGTCAGCGGTCAGCAGTCAGTAGTTAGCAGTCAGTAGTTAGCTTTAAGGTAACAGGTTGCACCGGGAAATGTCGAATGTCGAAAGTCAAATGTCGAAAGAATGTCGAATGTTGAATGTCGAAAGAGTGTCGAGGTTGCAGGCTAGAGGCCACAGGTTACAGTATCGTCTGGTTCCCAAGCTCCAGCTTGGGAACCAGGTGGGAGGGCGAAACTGGCTTCGGCATTCTTTCGACATTTGGCTTTCGGCATTCGACATTCTTTCGATATTCTTTCGACATTTGACTTTCGACATTCGACATTCCCTCTGCCCCTCGCCACCGTCAGACGCTATCCGCCAGCCTCCATGGCGCGCGGAGCGGGCGGGCGAGCATCGCGTTGGCTTCGTCGTCGCCGGGGAACCGCTCCCGCTTGGGGTCCCATTTCACGCTCCGCCCCAGGCGGATGGCGACGTTGCCCAGGTGGCAGAGGCTGGCCGAGCGGTGGCCGACCTCGACCGGCGCGGCCGGCTCCTGGCGGCTCTTGACGCAGTCGAGGAAATTGCGGACGTGCGCCGAGGTGGCATCGACGCTGTACTTGCCGGAGGGGAACTCGGCGCTGACGAGGCTCGCCGGTTCGCTGCGGGCCTGCCAGGGATAGGCGGTGGTTTCGACCATGCCCTCGGTCCCCTCAAACCGCACGCCCACCGGCTTCTTGTCGGTCCTGCAAACCAGTTCCACGCCGTTTGCGTAACGGCAGAGGAACTCGGTCTCCAGCGCCGTGTTGAACAGGCTTCCCGCGGGGAGCCAGACGGCGCGGCGATACTCGATTTCGACCGGGCCGCTGTCGTCCATGCCCAGGCCCCATTGGGCCAGGTCGTTCGAGTGGGCGCCGTAGTTGGTCACCTGGCCGCCGGAGTAGTCGTAGTTGAACCGGAATCGATAGAGGCAGCGTTCCTCGTGGTAGGGGACGAGGGGAGCGGGGCCCAGCCACATGTCATAGTCGAATCCCTCGGGCACCGGCATCGGCTGCCAACCGGGGCCGGGGCCGACCTTGTTGTTGAAGCCCACGTTGGTCGTCACGCGTTTGACCTGGCCGATCTTGCCGTCGCGGACGAGCTGGCAGACGTGCTGGTTGAGCCGGCTGCTGCGCTCCATGCTGCCGGTCTGCAAGATCCGCCGGTGCTTGCGGACGGCCTCGACCATCGCCCGCCCCTGGGCGATGGTGAGCGAAAGCGGTTTCTCGCAATAGATGTCCTTGCCGGCCTCGGCGGCGCGAATCGTCATGATCGCGTGCCACTGGTCGGGCACGACCACGGTAACGGCGTCGACGTCGCCGGTGGCGAGGACTTCGCGGAAGTCGACGTGCGTCCGGCAGGCCTTGTAAGCCGACTTGCCCGCCCTCTTGCCGTAATATTCATCGACCGTCTTTCGAGCCGGCTCGCGTCCGAGGTATTGGCTCTCGTCGCGATAGCCATAGCTCGCCGTGTTGACGTCGCAGACGGCGACGATCCGCACGTCGTCGTTTTCCATGAACCGGCGGAGGATGCCGCTCCCCTGGTTGCCGGTCCCGATGCAGGCGACGTGAATCCGGTTGCTCGGCGCGCCGGCGCCGAAGACGGACGAGGGGACGATCGACGGGGCGGCCGCAAAGCCCGCGGCCGCGGCAGCCTTCAGAAAGCCTCGCCGGCTAAAGCCGCAGCGGGCGGCCAGGGTTTCGTGGGTCATGGCAAGTTGCTCCTGAGATTGCGCAAAAAAGCCTGGCCTGCGGTAGTGCAAGCGGGCCATCGCCTATGGTCCGGTCTCTCCGAGACTGGAAGTGCCTGCCTCGGAGAGACGCGGCCAGTCCGCTGTCGGCGCCGTTTGAATCACCGCGTGCCAGTCCCCGTCAGGATAACGTTGCCGGCCCGAAACCGATAGTGGCAACTCGGTTTCCGTGAAGAAACAGGACGGTCCACTGAAGCGCGTCCATCACCCGCAAGCGCGTCAGTAGTAGGGATAGTACGCGCCCTGCGCGAGATTGGCCCAGCGGTAGACGGTGCAGCCGGTGCGGACATCGCGGATAGCGAGATTGGCCCAGCCGCCGTAGTAGGCCGCCTGTTGCAGGGCGTGGTGGTGCGCGCCGGGGTAGGTCAGCGGGTGCCCGTTGATCGCGCGGACGATATCGCCCGGCTCGAGGCCGATCTGGCCTGCCGCCGAGCCATACCAGACGAAATCCACGCGATATCCGTAGCCGGGAATCGCCGTGTAACTGAACCCCAGGCTGGGCTGTCCGGGGGCGAGAGGGGGATTCGGGGCGAGCACGGGATAGTCGGCCACCGCCAGGCTGGCAGATGCGGCCAAGACAAGGCTTGCCAAGGCAATTCGGGCAAATGCGTTCATCGAAACGGCTCCTTGCAGAAAGGGTGAATTGACGTTCTGCCCTTTCTATGGCCGAATTCCGACCGGAACCGACAGAGGCGACACCTTTTCCCGACCCGTTTCCATTCCGGATCAGGTTCTGCCCACGTAGTAGAAGTTGAAATTGCGGATCGTCGGCGGCCGCTCGACGACCGGGTGCTGGGCGCCCTCGGTCAACTCCTTGACTCGCCGGTAGACCTGGTCCTCCAATTCCGTCAGCGACAGGAAGCCGTCGCCGTCGTTGTCGGAATCGGGCGACGCGAAGGCGTCGAGCAGGGCCTTGGTGAACGCGCCGTGCCCCCAGGCCGGGTTCTCCAGGCTCACCTCGCGGGGCAGCGACGAAGAGAAGACAACCGCGCCGTATTCCTCGGAAACGAGGTCGTGAAGCGGATCGTCCCAGCCGGCGGCCTTGGCGCCGGTGATCCCTCCGGAATGGCACGTGTCGGCGAACAGCAGCACCTTGCAGGGCAAGTCGCGGAGCATTTCGGTGATTTCGCTGAATCGCACGCCGGTGCTTCGCAGGCTGCCGGGATCGATCTCGGCCGAGGCCAGATAGTAGTTCTGCCGGACGTCGCGCAGCCCGTGCGCCGAGATGAACATCACGGCGATGTCGCGCTGGGTGACGCTCTTGACGAGCCAGTCCATCGCATCCAGGATGCTGCGAACGGTGGCCTCCTCGTTGGTGATGACTTTCGCCTCCACGGTTCGATAGACCACGCCCTGCTGGTTCTGCCAGGCGGCGGCAAACGCGCGCGCGTCGAGATCGGCGTATTTCAGGTTGAGATTCTGTTTCTGATATTGGGAGATCCCGATGGCCAGCAGATAGCAGTTGGGGAGAACCAGCTCGGGCGGGGCCGCCTGGCAAATCACGTTGACGGTAACCGGCGCGCTCTTCGAAACGGAATTCGCGGCGATCACGGAGACCTGGTTCGCGCCCGGCGAGAGCGCGACCTGCTGGCTGAACGTTGTCCGCAACTCGGCGGATGACCGGTCGCGGACGATGCCTCTGGCGAGAGCGGGCCGGCCGTTGACGAGCATGCTGACGTCGGTGATTGGCAGGTTGTTCTGCGATTCGACCTCGGCCAAGACCGCCAGTTGACTGGAGTGGACGGCCAGGCCGTCGACCGGGGCGAGAATCCGGACCTTGGGCGGGGCCATTTCCGTCAACACGTCGGGTTTGCGCAGATCGATCGCCGGCGGCGGGGCGGCGGCCGGGGGGGCAATCGCGGCGTTCGCCTGGCGGATCGCCTCGTCGAGGTTGCCTGTTTCGATCGCGCGGTCGATGATGTCGGGGCGGTACATCGTCTTGAACTGGTCCGCACGGTAGAACCTGGCGGCGGCACGCGGCCCCTGGTTGACATGCCAACCGATCAGCCGGTCAGCGCCGGGCGAGGCGTCGTAATATCCCTGGGGCGTCCAGATGATCCACTGGCGGTCGTCGACAATCAGGAAATTCAGCAGCGGTTCGACCAGGTCGGCCCCGGCCTTGAGGACCAGTTCGGTCTGGTACGCGCGGCCGCCTCGCTCCATGCCGGCCTGGACCCGCTGGCCGGGCAGGTAGTGGTATGCGCCCTCCAGCTGCATCCTCGCCAGTTCCGTCAGGTCGTGGCCGTCCATCGACAGGAACCGATCGCCGACCTGGATGCCGGCGGCCGCGGCGGAGGTGTTCTTCCGGACCTCGATGACGGTGTCGGAGAGATAGCGGAAATCCACATCGCCGGTCGGCTGGTAATTCTCCAGGCTCCAGAGGCGGACCGTCCGATCGGTGGAGCTCGTGGCGAGCAGTCGGCCGCCGGCCGACTCGCTTAACGAGGTGACGAAGGTGTCGTGGCCGATGAACTCGCGGCGCTGCTCGTTGTCGAGCGGGTTGTAGCAGAGGAGGCCGCCGCTGTCGTCTCCGAGGAGGACCGCCGGATCGATTCCCAGCCGGGGCGATCGGATGAGCGAGAAGCACATCGGGGCGGCGCCGGCCCGGACCTGGTAACGCTGCTGCTCGACTCCCCGCGACGAGTACGTCAAGAAGAAAAGGTCGTTGGCGTAGGCCACGTCGAGGGCCTTTTCCCCGAGGCCGGAGACCTCCTGAGGATAGTCGCCGGCGGCGCCGGGCCTGACCGCGCGAGTGGCCAGGTCGAACGTCCACTGAAGGTCCGCGAAGCGATTCCGCGCCCAGTCGGCGGCCGCGTGCGGCTCGCTTCCCAGCGCGAGCCTCTTGCCGGCCGCGTCGAGCGCGGCGCGGTAGACAGGCCTGCCGAGGCTGCGGAAGACATGCCGCGAGGCGCCACTGAGCGTGTCCCAGACGTGCACCTCGCCCAACACGTCGGCGCTGGCGGCCAGCGTGCCATCGGCGCTGAGCGCGGTGGCGGTGATCACGTAGCGGTGATTGCGATAGGTCGCGCGCGGCTCGATTGCGTCGGCGAGGAAGGAGGCGGCCCAATAGTGATCCGCGCCCCCCTCCTTGCCCAAACCGGCCGCCAACCAGCCCCCCTGGTCCAGTTGCAGGCTCAGGGAAGCGGGGGCGGCGCCGTGAGGAAACCTGACCTTGGAGTTGGTCGTCAGCCAGCTTCGGAGCGATTCGGGAATCGGATCGCCCGGCGACAGGCGACGGGCGGTCTCGAGCGAGATCACGGAAGGCCCGGCCGCCTCGTTGACCAGGAGGAGCGGATCGGCGGAGGGAATGGAGAAGACGTGGTACAGCGGCTGATTCGGATCGCGGGGCTCCACCGCGCCGACGGCCCGGCGAGCCGGCCAGTTCCAGACGATGATTTTGCCGTTCTCGCCGGCGCTGGCCATGTAGCGCCCATCGCGGGTGAAGGCGAGGCGTTTGACCGGGGCGCGGTGCCCGGCGACGAGCTGCGCAATTTCGCCCAGATCGCTCGTCTGGTAGACGCGGATCGAGCCTGCCTCGCTATAGTCGTCGATGCCCACGAGCAGTTCGCGCCCATCGGGCGAGAAGGCGACGGCGTAGCAGTTGCCGAAAGGAGTCCTGCGGGTTTCGCCGCGGAGCGTGGCGATCAGTTGGCCGCTCTCGATGTTCCAGATTCGCACGACCTTGCCGCCGGCCGCGGCAAGCAGGTCGCCGCGGGCGCTGAAGGAGAGGCTCGTGACCAGGCCGGAGAATCCTTGAAGGTCGAGGACCAATTGGGGCGCGCTGGTGGTGGTTTCGCCTTGGGCGACGGCCGGAGAGACCTGCGCTGCCGGCCCCCAGAGGCTTGCGATCAACGCGCAGGCAAGAACGGGTCGATGCGGGAACATCGGCAGTCGCCGAGGGGGGCGGGTCTCAGAAGGCGGGCACGAATCCGCCCGGCTCGTGTTTCTGACTCGCATCGAACAGGTCCCACATGTTGTCGGCGGCACTGATCGCGACCCGCAGCGTGCCCCCCATGACCCGGATTTGCTTGGCGGCCACTCCGTTGCCGCGATCGAACGCGATCACCAGGGGGTAGGTGCTTTTGTGCGAGTTCTTCTGGCCCGGTGCAACCTCTCGCGGCTCGCCGCCGAGCAGGTATGCGAAGGGCTGGCGATTCTCGGTATTGTCAATCGCGAGGGTGAACTCCTGGCTGTAGAGTTCCCAACCTCTCTCCGTCTGCTGGAAGTGGTAAGTGCCGGGCGTAAGTCCATAGGTCTGCCAGCCGTGCTGCTGGCCGCGGAGGAACTGGACCTCCCACGTGTCGCCGCCCGGCAGGTGCTGGGTAAAGCCGGGCTGGAGGGTGTAAGCCTGGCCGTGGATCTGGTATTGCACCTCTCCGCCGGAGCCTGGCGGGTTGACCAGGAACACCCCCTCGTGGATCTCTTCGCCGCTGAAGTCCGGCATGGCCAGTCCGCTCGCCATCGGCAGCCCCATGGCATGGGC
>JAMOAF010000895.1 GCA_023621895.1 Planctomycetota bacterium | reverse complement strand
CGTTCGGATCGAGCCAAGGCGCGCCCTCCTCGTGCTCGGCCATGTGTTCCTCCCAGCGTTTCGGGACGGTGACGGTGGCCCACTCGTGGAGAAACTCGCGGAGGTGCCGCGGCAAGGGGTCGCCATGGCGTTTGCTGGTGATGTCGGCGCAGTCGGCAAGCTGCAACTCGTCGCCCGGTTGGACGCTCATCGACTGCTGGATCGCGTGGACGCGGTGGTAGGCGGCCCGCTCGTCCTGCTTGAGCCAGTCGACGACGCGGATGGCGGCGCGGATGCGTTTTTCTCGATCGACGTTGGCGTCGGGGTCGACCACCCAATCGCGCGAAAGCTGGAGGAGGCGGTTCCTGATTTCGAGGATTTCGCGTTGGAGTTGGTCCTGCTTCTCGGTTGCGGTGGTGACCGAGCGGATGCCGGCGCTGATCAGCGACAGGCCGCCGTCGTCGTCGCGCATCGCGGCATCCCAGCGGAGTTCGGGCGATTTCATGTACTCGGCGACCATTTCCGATTCGAGAAAGGCTTTTTTCGCCCGCACCCACTTCTGCGGATCGGCCTCTTGGCGCTGCTCCGCGTCGGTGTCCCAGGTACCGGGATAACGGATCGGGTAGGTGTTGGCGAAGGTCTTCCCCTTGCCGCCGAAGTCGTTCATCACGTTGCCGAGGGCGTCGACCAACTGGCCGAGCCGGGCATCGTAGAGGCCTTTCTCGGCGTACTCTTCGCGGTTGCGGAATTCCTCGTCGATCCCGGTCATGCCGATGAACAGGGCGGGGACGTCGTCGTGGACCTTCTGGGGCCAGACTTTTTCGCCGTATCGGGCCCGCCCCCACTTGTCGATGTGGTATTTCATCTGCGAGGTGACTTCGAGGTTTCCGCCCCGCGAGAGGAGAAACAGCGTCTGGATTTGCAGCTCTTCGGTATAGCGTTCGAAGAGGTAGGCCACCTTGCCGCGCTTGACAATCTCCATCTGCTCGTCGATCGTGTCGGCCCCCGTGCGTTTGCCCTGTTCGGCGCCCTGCCGGCCGGCGCGCATTCCGGGAATATCGAGAAAGTCCATCTGCTCGATGACCTTGCGCCAGTCGTCGTTCAAGCGGTGGGGCAGCACGGGCATGACCAGTTCGAGCATTGCGGCCTGGATCGTCTCCTGGTCTTCGCTGCCGTCGCCGCTTCCCGGGTGGTATTCGAGGACGTACCAGCCGTCGCGCTCGCGGAGGTGGAACTCGTTCCAGGTGACGCGCGTGAAACACTTCGAGGTCCGCCGTTCGTGGAACTTCTGCCGCTGGCTGTCGAGCAGGAACCGCACGCCCGCCCAGTGGGTGAGGATCGCCGGGTCGTGATCGCCGAGGCGGATTTTATCAAGAAACGCGTTGATCCTGACAAACAGGCCGGTGAGCGAATCCCAGTCGTCCCAGAAGAGCCGCGCGGCGGCGGCCACGTAACCGTCGTCGGTGAGTGGATATCGGCTCATCAGCCCGCTCAACACGGCCTCCTTGGCGGGAAAGCCGCGGCGGTCGACCGAGCGCATGTAGGAGAAGGCGTCGAGGAGGTCCATCCGCCACTTGCGATCGACCTCTCGGGCGCCGTGCTGGCGCCCGAGCTCTTCGAACAACTCTTCCAGCTCGGTCTGCTGCCAGGCCCGCTGCGGGGTCTGGCACTCGACGTGAAACCCGCGGGCGAGCACGCGAATCCACTCCGCCCGGGTCAGCGCGCGGACCATCACCGGGTACTCGGGCGCCACGCTGGCGGTGATTCGATCCTTGGTCGTGAACCGGGTCACCAGGGCGGTCGCCTCGTTCGATCCGCTCTGCGGATTCAGGTCGTTGTCGAAGGAAAGGTCCTTGTAGTAGGCGGGCTCGCCGTGCTGCTCGTCGCGCCCGAGGGGGCTGTAGGCTTCGCTCGACGGTTTGAGCACCTGGCCCATGAACAGGCTCTTTCCCACCTGCGACGGGCCGTATACGGCCGCGGCCACGGGGACCTTCGACGAGGTATACAGGTTGCCCGCCAGGCGGCGAAGCTGGAGCACCTCGAATTCGTCGCTCTCGGCGATCGGCAGCAGGTCTACGGCCTTTCTGGCGGGATTGAACTCGGCCAGCCAGTCGCACAAGTCGGTGGCCAACTGCTCGACCTGCTCGGCCTGCCTGATCAAGCTGCGATCGCGTTCGTCAGGAAATCCCATCGGGTCTTTCCATCCATCTTTAGGGGGGTATTTTTGGGCGTTCCATCGTGTATGGCTCCCCGACGCCGCGCGGGAAGTTCGCTCGGGTCAACGTTTCGGCCGATCTTCCACGATTCTTGATTCCAATCGGAAGGTAAACGGATATCGTTGAGCCGAACCACCTGTCTGGGGCCTGGCCTCCAAAATCAAGCTGTAACGTGCCGCACGATCCCGATAAGGGATTCGCGCACTGGTCAGAACCACCCGCTGTTGACCCCCCTGTGTAGTTGCTGGCACCCACCTATTGGTTGCATTACCATCCCCTTCGACGACACGGTATTCCAATGGGCCCTCCGAGGCGGCGGCCAGCACTTCGATCTGGACGGCGAAGTCGCTTGCGCCGCTGTCGAGCGTGGTTGAAACGTTCAGAAAACGCTCGCCGGTGACCATCACCTCGGCCGCCGCCTCGCGGCCCCGGTAAGTCGCCCGAACCTGCGTCGCGCCAAGCCCCTGGGCGCGAAACGCAGCGCCCTCGGGCGCAAGGACCGACCGGTCCATGCTCTCCAGCACGGCGGCGACCGGGTAGCGTGCCCCGCCGGGCTGGCTGGCATAGACGACCAAGGGTGGCGTGGCCTCGCCGACGCCGAGGGTCACCCGGGCGGGTTCGATCGCCAGCTCCAGCCCGCCGACCGCGACGTGAGCCACCGTGGAGAGCCCATCGTAGGCCGTCCCCGGCGCGCGGGCCGAGACCACGACGCGAGCCGTGCCGTCGGCCAGGCCCCGCAACCGGCCGTCGGCCGAGGCGCTAACCACCGTTTGACCGGCGGGTATCTCAACCGCATAGTCGACTTCGAACGGCGCCTGGCCGGCCCCGGGATGGATTCGCACGCTGCTGAAGCCGCCAACCTCGCCTTCGGCCAAGTCGAGCGTCTGGGGTATCACCTCCAGCCGCCCGGCGGTCGCGCCGTAATCGCCGACCTCGATCAGCAGCTCGGGGATCGTGACCAAGGCGCCGAGCCTGGCCGCGACCCGCGTCTGGCCCGGGCGAACCGGGCGAAACACCGGCCCTGCCGCACTTTTTTCGAGCGTGGCAACCTGGTGTGGCTGGGTGAACTCCAAGGCAGGGTCGCCGCTCACGTCGATCGACGAGCCGTCAGCAAAGATTTCCAGCACGCGGACCGCCGCGCCGGGCGAACCAACGCCGATTCGGAGAACGTCTGGCGAGAATTGCAGCCCCGTGCCGGCGCCGGCGGCGCGGAACGCCGGGCGTTCCACCCCATCGAGCACATAGCCCGGACCGCCGCGAACCACCCAGCCCGTGCCGAAGTATCCGTAGCCCGGCCCAACAGTCGCCGCCTGGCCGGAATGGAGCACCGCGCGGCCCGGCGGCCCCGAGCCGGCGAGCACGTCGAGCGCCGCCTCGGCCGACTGCGAGCCGAGCCGGGCGACGACCGCAGTCCGGCCGGCTGCCACACCCTCGACCGCCATGCTGCCTACCACGCGTGCGACCGCCGGGTCGCTGACGTAAAGCTCCAGACCATCGTTCTCGGTGACGACGCGGCGCTCCGCGCCGCGGAGCGCCGAGGCCTGGTAAACCACTCCTTGTCCCGGGTGAATCGCAGCGCGGACCGGATCGAGCACCAGGCCGGTCCAAGGCTGGTCGGTCACCGTGACCGGCACACTCGCCGCCAGCCGACCTTGGTAGCTGACGGCCACGCCGGCCTCTCCGGGCGAGACTGCCTGCACATCCTGCGCGCCGACGATCCGGACAGCTTGCGGATCGGGCCCGGTCACCGAAAGCGCCAGGTCCGGTTGAGGAAACAGCAATTCCGCGCCCGAGGCGCTGCGGCCGACGACGCGGAGTTGCGCAAGATCGCCAACCGACATGGCAAGCCGCGCCGGCTCCACGCTGACCTGCGTGATTGGCTCGCTGTTCACGGTGACGTAGGCCTTGCCGGGTGTTGCCGACTCGGGCAATTGGGCGGTGATCTCCGCCGCGCCCGCCGCTCGGGCGCACGCCAGGTTGCCCGCAATCGAGACCGTCTGCGGCGCGGAACTGCTGAGCACGCAAGACGCCGTGCGGTCGATCCGCCGGCCGTCGCCGGTCAACACGTAGACGCGAAGATCGAGTGCCTGGCCCGGCGAGAGCACGCCGGAGGCAGGCTCGACGACGATTCGTCCGTCCACCACCCCCGCGGGCAGGACGCGGACGCTGGCGGTTGCCAGCTTGTCGCCCCAAGCGAAGGTGACCGCCGACACGCCGGGTGAGACTCCCACGAGGCTGTGCGTGAGCGGATCGTAGCGAACCACCCCGGGAAGAGCCGATGTGACGCGCGCCGAGCGGCTGAAATCCAATTCGCCGCGGAACACGCCCAGGTCGACGCCGATCCGCCGGCTCTCGCCCACCACCATCTCGATCGATTCCTGGTCGACGGCCAACGCGTCGGCAATCGAATCGACCACGCGGATCGCGGCCGGCCGGCTGGTGATCGCGCCGAACTGGGCGGTGACGGCACTTTCGCCGCGGTTCACCCCCGTGATTGACGAACCGCTAAGCTGGGCGACCTGGGCGTTGCTTGCAGACCACTGGACGCCGGCCATGCCGGTGATCCGGCCGACGGAGCGACCGCTCTTGTAGCCGATCGCCTCCAGCCCGACCGTCTCGCCCGGCAGGATATTGACCAGCTCGGGCGCAATCCGAATCTCGTCGATATCGAGCTTGTCCGTGACGGTGACTTGGAGGCCGCCCTTGGAGGCGACGCCGTCGAATTCCGCTTCGACCAGCGCCGTGCCGGGCGCAATGCCGATGATTTTTCCCTCGGCGAACGAGACGGGGCCGCGAAGCTGGTTCTCGCCCAAACGCATCGTGGCCTTCTTGGTCACAATCCGCACGAAACCGTCGGCATATTCGGCCTCGACACGGAAATCGTCGAACTCCGCGCCCACCGGCAGCGCCACGCTGGGCCCTTGATCGCTGAGCACGCGGACCTCGATCGGTTGATCGGGCCGCCGCGACGGCATCGCGCTCGCGTTTGACGGATCGATTGCGACCGTGTCGAAGCGTATCGCGCGGCCGCCACAGCGGGCCGTGAGCCATTGCTGGTGGCCGGCTTGTTTGGCCGTGAGCACCGGGGCGCGCCAACGGACGAGCTGGTTCTCAAAATCCGGGGGCCAGGCGACCTCGGCGGCCGGTTCCTGCTGCTCCCCTTTACGGAGGAGAACCTGGTAGCGCTGACTCTGGCCGACCGGCAGATACCGGCCTTCCGGCTCGCGCGCCAGTTCGAGCGTCACCGCGGGGTCCGCCGGGTCGAGCGCGGCCTGGACGGCGGCAATCTCCATTGCCGCCCGCCGGCCGCCGAACTCCGCGTGAAGCCGGCCGCCTCCGCCCGCCGGGCCGAGTCCGACTGCCGGGCGCAGCCCGCCCGCGGCCGGCCACCAGAGTAGCTCGCTCGGCACGTCCCAGTCGGCGGCGTCGGGGCGGACTTCGCGCCAGCCCTCCAATCCCGGCCACTGGGCTTCCATTTTCAGCGAGACGCTCTGCCCCGCCGCAAGCGACGCCGCGTCGGGCGTGATCCGCGTCTCCGAGGGCGATTCCGGTGCGACCACCTCGATCTTCGCCGAGGCGGGCCGGGCCAGGTACGGCAGGTACGTGGCGGCTAGCTCGAAAGGCGCGGCCGCGGCGCGTCCGACGAGCACCGGCGGGCTCCACGCGATCGCCTCGGGCCGCTGGATGCTGAAGCCCACGCCCGGCCCGGCCATCTCGGCCCGTTCGATTCTCTCGTCGTGAAGCCCCTCCAGGTAGAGCCGCAACACCGCTGCCTCATCGACGGCGATCCGCGCGGCTGCCGGTTCGAAGACCAGCCGGGCTTTGGCCGGCTCGACCACGACAAGATCGAGACTTGCCGGCGACTGCGCCGCCGGGTGCGTGGCCGTGATTGTCGTCGCGCCGGGGCCAGTGGCCAGCAGCCGGTCGCTGCCGGACTCGACCGCGACGATTTGGGGGGAACCGCTTTGAAGCTGGGCCAATTCCGGCACCAGTTCCACGTCACCGCGGGGGCCCGTCCCATCGATCCGCAGCGTTCCGGGTTCACCCACCAGGCGAAGCTTGCGGTCGAGCTGGATCCGCAGCGTCACGTCTTCCGGCCCGACGCTCCGCACCTCGACCTGATTGCTCCAGCGCCCGAAATCGGCGGCCTTGACCTTGATTGCGCCGGAATCGGCCGCCAGCGCCGCGAGCTTGTGGCCCCGCAGCTCGAGGCCGGGCGGATCGGGCGCGGCCGGCTGGCATTCCCATTGGAGGCGTTCCGGCGGCAATTGCACCCGGCGTGAGCCGGCGTAGTTGGCCCACGCATCGAGGCTGAGCATCTGCCCCAGGGGCAATTCCACCGGTCCGGCCGGCGTCAATTCAACCTCGTGCGGGGCGACCAACACGTCGACCGGCGCAGCGTCCGCCAGTGCCCCGCGGCGCAACGCGAGCGACTGCGGCGAGCCGGCCCCGGTCGGCTCGCGGCCCAGAAGGGCCATCGCCCGGCGGTTGAAATCCGCGTAGCGCGGCGAGGGCAAGGCCTCCGTCTCGATCGCCTCGGGCACCAGCTCGAGCCGCCGGCCGTCGGCCAATCGACCGTAAACGTGCACTTGGCGCTCGTGGTCGACGGGGACGACGATCCGCGAGGGGGCAATCTCGATTGCGCGGATGTCTTCGTTGCGGACGGCGACTTGGACCGTGCGGCTGTCGGCGCCCTGCCTGACGGCGACCTCGGCACTTCCCTCGGCGCGGCCAATCAGCCGGTTGTCTCCGGTGACTTCGACCACTGTCGGGTCGGAGCTGGCCAGTTCGACCGGCGCTGGATTAGGCGCGGCGATGCCCAGGTCGGCAACCTCGCCGACCGCCATCTCGATCGATTCCGGCGCGACGATCAGCGAGCGGACCGCGCTGGTGGGAACCACGCTGAAACCGGCGGCTCCCGTCAGGGCGCCGTGGTTGAAAGAGGCCGACAGCTCGGCGCGGCCGACCTGGTCGCCCTCGATTGCGCGGACGCGCGGCGTTGCCACGTGGGCGGGCTTCACGTCGAGCGCCAGTCGCGACGAGCCCAGCAAGGAGTAGCGCTTTCCGTCGTCGGCGATCGCGTCTATCCTCAACCGGCTCGACCGCCCCAAGGGGATATCGGGAGGAAGGACCACCGCTTCGATGGAAGTCAGCGGAATGTCGCGGACGCTGACGTTGGCCGTCGCCTCCAGCCTGGCGATTCGATACCACGAGCCATCGGCCGCTTGTTTGAGCGCCGGGTCGGCGGCGGCGTCGGCGGGCGGCCCGGCGGCCTGGCGGACCGGCAGGCTAGCGACCACGGTGCTCGTCCCCGGGGCGAGCCCTTCCAACAGTCCCTGGCCGACATAGACCACTTGATCGCCGCTGGGCGCCCATTCCGCCAGGCTCGAGAGATCGACCGTGGCGCTACCGGGATAGTGCCCCAGGAGCCGGACTTGGGCGGTGGTTCCCACTCCGAGCTCGACTGAAGGCGGATCGATCGAGATTCGGTCCGGCGGGCCGGGTTCGGTGACCGTGACTGAGACCCGGGCCGTGCGGCGGCCGTCGTAGAACCGGATCAGCGTCTTGCCCGGACTCTGCGCGACGGCGCCCGCACCATCCCGATCGAGCCTGACGATGCGAGGGTCGTCGGCCAGTGCCACCGCCTGGCCGGTGACGTCTCGTTCGCCGATTCCGAAC
>JAMOAF010000813.1 GCA_023621895.1 Planctomycetota bacterium | reverse complement strand
GGCTGAAAGCGGCGATGAATCGCCGCACTCCAAAGGGCCGCAGAGCGGCTGAAAGCGGCGATGAATCGTCGCAATCCAAAGGGCCGCAGAGCGGCTGAAAGCGGCGATGAATCGCCGCACTCCAAAGGGCCGCAGAGCGGCTGAAAGCGGAAGAGGCTCCTTTTATTGGGTGGTTTGGGACACGTTGGCGGCCAGTGGTCCCTCTGGGCGGTTCGAGCTTTGGACCTCGAAGGCGAGTCTCTCGAGAAAACGTTTTGCGTTGAGGTAGTCTTGGGGCGGCAGGAGTTGAATCTGCCCGCGAAGCTGCTCGATCATCTCGCCGGTCAGTTGGAGAATCGCCAGGTACTCTTGGGCGCCGAAACGATCGGCGGCGCCAAGGTTGCGGGAGACGGCCCAGCGGTCGAAAAGCTCCTCCAATCCCGCCCTTGAGGCCTGGAACATTTCGTGCTGGAGAAGGATCGGCCAGTTGATCCGCCCGGTGAGCGAATCCAATTCACTGGGGCTGAGCGCGGTGGGCCTGGCATCGCGGGCGTAGCGTCCGATCGCCTCGATCGACGGGCGCGGACTGCGCTCGGCCTGGCGATAGTCTCGCGCCTGGCGGCGGATGTTGAAATACGCCTGGACGGAGTCCTGGGCGTTGGTAATCGACTGCGCTCGGGCCGCCTGAGCGTTGATCGCCGCTTCGGACGTGAGGCGATTGAATTCTCCTCCGGCCCGGAGAATCTCGGCCAGGCCTCGCCCATACGACTCGGCGGCCGTTGCGGCGTGATAGGAGTAAGGGCCGAAGTAGGGGCCGCCATAGCCGTACCAGGGGTAGGCGATTGGGTATGATTCCGGCCCGCCGGCCAGCGCGGGTTGCAGGATTGCGATTGAGAGGGTCGCGGCACACAAGAAGACCGCGGCGCCGCGAATCCGGGCGAGAAGGATTCGCAGGTCCGATTTGGCGATTTCGGCGTACATGGCGTTGAGCCTCCTTCCAGAAGTGCAGATCAGGATCGGCTCGATCGAGGCAGCCCGACCTGTCGCCGAGCCACATCCCGCCTACTCTTATTCTACCGGTGAGAGGAAGACTGTTGATGCCTTCGGCGTGAAGGAGAGCGCTTTAGGCATCGGTCCCAAAGGTTCCCTGAGAGACCCGCCTTCGCCAAACTGCCCCGTGGCTGCCAGTTTGCCAAGGCTCACGGACGCTCCTATTGACCTTATTGGAGAACCAACCAACGCGTGCGAAAGCTGACGTGCCCCCCGTTTCGCCGGGGCTGTAGAATGGGAGACTGACCGGCGATGGAGAGCGTCGCCGAGCCAGACCCCGTAGCTTTGAGGAGACCCGATGAAATCCGCGTCCCGGACCGCGCTCGTGATGATTCTTGTTTGGGCCGCCGCGCCGAGAGCCAGCCTGGGCGGCTTGCCGCCGGCCGTCAGCGCCGAAGCGGCCGATCGCGCGGAGGCCGACGACACGGTCCGCGCGTTCATCACCCCCAAGGCGATCCTCTGGAAATCGGACGATTCCGGCGAAATGATCGCCGGCGAGGCCGTGCTACTGAAGAGGGGGACGCGGCAGCCGGCGACCGTCAGGCGGGACCTGTGCACGCTCAGGAGCCTGCCCGGCAAGCCAGCGCCGGCGATCCTCTTCGATTTCGGCATCGAGCTTCAGGGGGGGCTGCAATTGGTGCTTGGCATGTCGGACGGCAAGGCGCCGGCGCGGTTTCGGGTCCGGCTGGGCGAATCGGTGAGCGAGGCGATGTCGGAGATCGGCGGGGCGTCGGGCGCGACCAACGACCATGCGATGCGCGACCTGGTGGTCGAAGCGCCCTGGCTGGGGAGCGTGGAGGTGGGCAACAGCGGTTTCCGCTTCGCGCGGATCGACCTGGTCGACCCCGAGCGGACGGTGTTGCTGAAGGAGGTGCATGCGATCCTGGCGTACCGCGACATTCCTTACCTGGGCTGGTTCCGGTGCAGCGACGAGCGGCTCAACCGAATCTGGCAGACGGGGGCCTACACGGTTCACTTGAACATGCAGCATTACCTGTGGGACGGGATCAAGCGCGACCGGCTGGTCTGGATCGGTGACATGCACCCGGAGACGATGACGATTTGCACGGTTTTTGGGGCCAACCGGGTTGTGCCGGCGAGCCTCGATTACGCCCGCGACGTGTTCCCGCTGCCCGGCTGGATGAACGGCATCAGCTCGTATTCGATGTGGTGGGTGATCATTCATCACCAGTGGTACCTGCACCACGGCGACCTGGCGTATCTCCAAGAGCAGAAGGCGTACCTGGTGCCGCTGCTTCGCCAGTTGATGACCAGGATCAGCGAGCGGAGCGAAGAGCAGCTCGACGGGCGTTTCCTGGACTGGCCCTCGTCGGAGAACAAGCCGGCGATCCATGCGGGGCTGCAATCGCTGCTGGCGATAACGATGGACGCCGGGGCGGAGCTGTGCGACACGCTGGGCGAGGGGGGCACGGCCGCTGATTGTCGCCGGGCCGCCGAGCGGGTCCGCCGGCACGTGCCGGACCCGAACAATTCGAAGCAGGCAGCCGCCCTGATGGCCCTTGCCGGGCTGGCGCCGGCGGCAGAAATGAACGACAAGTACCTGGCGGTGGACGGCGCGAAGCGGATGTCGACGTTTTACGGTTACTACATTCTCGAGGCGATGGCCAAGGCGGGCAACCACCAGGGCGCGATCGACTGCATTCGCCAGTATTGGGGGGGCATGCTCGACTTGGGCGCGACGACCTTCTGGGAGGATTTCGATATCGAGTGGATGGAAAACGCCGGCCGGATCGACCAGTTCGTGCCGGAAGGGAAAAGGGATATCCACGCGGACTTCGGCAATTACTGCTACAAGGGGCTCCGCCACAGCCTTTGCCACGGGTGGGCTTCGGGACCGACCGCCTGGCTGAGCGAGCACGTGCTGGGTATCGAGGTGCTCGAACCGGGCGGCAAGAAAGTCCGGATTCGGCCGCACCTGGCCGATCTCGAGTGGGCGGAGGGCGGGCTGCCCACCCCCCGGGGCGTCGTCCGGGTCCGTCATGACAAGCGTGCGGACGGCAGCGTGGCGACGACGTACACGGCGCCGGATGGTGTCGAGGCGCTGATTGATGGGGCGCGGCGCTGATTCGGACGGGAAGCTGTAGGGTGGTGCGGACCTGGACAGGTCTGTGAAAATCGGGGATCATGGCGGTCTGCGGGCGTCAGGGCCTTGGCGCCTCGGGTCCATGCAACGGTGTTTCCATGTCCCACGAGGACTTCGATCTGGAGAGTCTGGCTGCCTACCTCCACCTTTTGCCGCAAAAGGTTGGCCGGCTGGCGGATCGTGGCAAGCTTCCCGGGCGCAAGGTTGGAGGCGAGTGGCGGTTTTCGCGCGCGGAGATCCATCACTGGCTTGAGAACCGGATTGGCCTGGCCGACGAGGAGGAGTTAGTGAGCGTCGAAGGGGCGCTTCGCCGCGGCCGTGGTCCGGAGGATGCCCAGGAGATTGTCCTGGCCGAGATGCTCTTGCCCGAGGCGATTGCCATCCCCCTGATGGCGAAGACGAGGAACTCGGTGATCACGGCGATGGTGGACCTGGCGGCTCGGACCGGATACTTGTGGGATCCGGAGAAGATGGCCTCGGCGGTCCGGGATCGTGAGGAGATGCATCCGACGGCGATGGACAATGGGGTGGCGATGCTGCACCCGCGCCGCCCGATGGCGTCGATTCTGGGGCAACCGCTGCTGGCCTTTGGCCGGTCGGCTTCGGGGATTCCGTTTGGGGGCGGCTTCGGCAACCTGACTGATCTTTTCTTCCTGATTTGCTCGGTCGACGATCGCGGCCACTTGCGAACGCTCGCCCGGCTGGCCCGCGTCCTCGGGAGTCCGGGTTTTCTACAGAGTCTGCGCGATGCGCCGGATTCGCCGAGCGCGCATCGGCTGATCGCCGAAGCGGAGGCGGCGCTTTGATCGGGCGGGCCGCGGAGACGGGATTGGACCGCCACCTGGGTGCAATCGAGCGTGTTGATGGAAAAGCAGAATCTCGACTCCTCGGGCGGACTGCCCGGCCCACTGGCGATCCTGTGTCTTGGGGACCTATCCCGGGCGGAGTTCGGCGATGCCCGGTGCGCCTTGGAAGCGTGGGGCACGGTCGTGGCGGCTTCTGACGTCGCCGAGGGGATCGCGCTTCTGGAGCGGGAATCGCTGGTGCCCGACGTAGTGGTCGTTGCCCAATCCTATCCCGACGAGTTTTCTGAATCGAAGATCGAGCCGATGCGCAGCGCGGCGCCGCTGGCGCGGATGGTCGCCCTGCTCGGTCCCTGGTGCGAAGGGGAGACGCGGACCGGGAAGCCCTTGCCGGGCGCGATCCGCGTTTTCTGGCATCAATGGGCATCCCACTGCGATCGCGAGCTGGGGCGGTTGCTCGCGGGCGGCGCGTCGATCTGGAGCCTGCCGCCGACGGCGGGTGAAGAGGAGCGATGCCTGGTTCTGGCGGGCGGTTTCGATGCCAGCGGCGCCGGGCTGGTCGACATCGTGACATGGCAACACGACCTCTACGAGTTGCTGGCCGACGGGTGCCGCCGGCGGGGCCACTCGACGCGCTGGCTGCGCCCGCACGAGGATCTGCCGATCGACGCCCCGCGGATGATCCTCTTCGACGCGCCGGGCGAAACCGACCGGGAGATCGCCGTCCTCCGCCGGCTGCGATCCTATTGCCATGCTCCGGTCATTGTCCTGGCCGATTTTCCTCGCTGCCGCGACCGGGACCGTTTTCTCAGGGCCGGCGCCCGGGCCCTGGTTGCAAGGCCTTTCTTGTGGGACGACCTGTTCTGGCATTTTGAACGGCACGAGGCGGAACGGTTGGCGCTCGTGCGGAAGGCCCAATAGGCAATTGGCGTGGATAGCACTGCCGGCGCGCAGCCGAAAGACGGCCCTGCCCCGCAAGTTACCGGCGCTGCGGGAGATGCGGAATCCTGATATAATGCGGTTTTTGTTGCAGCTTGCGGAGCGGGAGCGACGCAGGCCTTTGGTTGGGGACAGGAAACCGGCATGGTCAAAAGAATCGCTCTGCTCGCCGTGAAGGTCGGCGTGCCGATCGCCATCCTTGCCTACCTGTTCTGGGATGCGCAGAAAGACGACGCGTTCACAACGCTCGCGCACCAATCGAAGAATTGGCCGCTACTGGGATTGTCGCTGCTATGCAGCGGGACTGCCGTTCTGCTGACGCTGATCCGCTGGTACTACCTGGTCCGCGCCCTGGAGATTCCCTTCACGCTGAAGGACGCCCTGCGGATCGGGTTGGTCGGCTACCTGTTCAACCTGGCGCCGGCGGGCGTGGTGGGCGGCGATCTGCTCAAGGCCTACCTGGTCGCGCTGCACTGTCCCGGCCGGCGGACGCAGGCCGTGGCCAGCGTGTTCGTCGATCGGGTGATCGGGCTCTACCTGCTGTTCGTCGTCGCGTCCGCGGCGATCTTGCTGACCGGTTTTGCGGAGTTCGGCAATGAAATGGTGCGGACGATCTGCACCGCGACCCACGCGATCACGATCGCCGGAACGGTGGCGATGATCGTCCTGATGGCGCCGGACCTTTCGAACGGCGCTTCGACGCGGCTCCTGGCGAAGACGCCGATGGTCGGCCACTTGCTGGAACAGGTTGCCGAGGCGGTGGCCATGTATCGGCGCCGATGGCCGGTGATCCTGGGCTCCGCGCTGATGAGCGTGGCCGTGCACAGTTTTTTCTCGATCGGCGTTTACCTGATTTGCGCGGCTTTGTACGAGACTGTCCCCTCGCTGGCGATGCACTTCGTCATCAGCCCCCTGGGCGCCGCCACCGGCGTGCTCCCGATCGTGGCCGGGCCGTTCGAGATCGTGCTCAACTTCCTTTATACCCAGGTGCCGACCGGCGGCGCCGCGATCGCCTCCGGCCAGGGCCTGGTGGTCGCCCTGACCTACCGGATCGTCTCGGTGGTGATCGCGACGATCGGCTATGGGTATTACCTGGCCAACCGAGCCGAGGTGGCCGAAGTGATCCACGAGGCCGAACGTTATGGAACCGAACCCCTTCCCCAAGGATGAACGCGAACGATGGACACCTCCCTGCCGACCCCAAAAAGTCATTTCCGACGCTGCCCCAAGTGCGAGAAGGAGCTGCTGATCGAACCGACGGCTCCGCCAGGCGACATTCCCTGTCCGAACTGCGGGCATGTTCTCTGGCTTCCGCATCTTCCGGGTGTTGAATTATTCAATTTCCTCGTTCACGACGCAATTCTCCACGACATGCGGCCCAGCGACCGCGATGAGGCGATCGGTCTGCTGGTGCGGAGCCTGGCGGAGCACGGCCACGTGCCGCAAAAATCGCTTCCCGACGTGATCGACTCGCTGATCCGCCGCGAGCAACTGGGAACGACGGCGATCGGCGAGGAATGTGCGATCCCCCATGTCAAACACCCCTCGATCCCGCGGCTGGTTGGGACGGTGGGCTATGCGCCCGGCGGCGTCGATTTCCACAGCCTCGACGGGGTGCCGGTGAAGACGATCTTTCTGCTGCTTTCGCCGCCGAACCAGCCGGGGGATCACCTCCGGGCGCTGGAGCGGATTTCGCGGTTTCTGCGCGCGAGATGAAGTCTACCGCTGATACTGTGGAATCTTCATCAACATGCCGTCTTTGAGCGCCGACTGGTGGGCGACGATTCCGGCGACGGTCATGTTGAGCGCCCAGGCGACGTCGACGAGCGGTTTGCGCTTCTCGAGGATCGACGAGACGAATTCGTGGCCGAGGTATCCGTGGGAACCGCCGTGTCCGCCGGGCTGCACTCCCGGCGGCAGGGGCGGCCGTGCCAGGTCGGGCAGATTCTTCTCCAATCCCTCGTAAGCGGAGCCGACCATCGAGCCTCTTTGGCCGCGAACGCGGCCGATTTCTCCGCCATGGCCGGGCGTGTCCCAACTGACGGCCATCCGCGCCATGCCGCCTTCGCTGGTACGAAACAGGGCGATCTCGGTGCCAAAGGGGTTCTTGTAGCGGTTGTTCTGCGGTTTCAACTCGTCGAGGATGCTGGGCATTCCCATCGCGGAGACTTCCGTGAAGCTTCCGCCCGAAACGCCCACGTAATAGGCATTCGAGTGGGTCGGGTACCATTGGGGCGGCAGGCCGACCCGCCAGCCCTTGTAGGAGTCGATTTTCGAGGCATCGTAATGGAAGTACTCGCCTTCGCTGTAGACCAGCTTGCCCAGTCCGCCAGCCCGGTAGATCGCCCGCATCGCGTGAACATCGGCGTGGTAGCAGGAAGTCTCGAACATCATGTAGTTCAGGCCCGACGTCTTGACCGTTTCGTAAAGCCGGTCCGCGTCTTCAAGATTCTCCCATACGGCGGGCACCGCGCTGGCGACGTGCTTGCCGTGCTTGAGGACCTCGATGGCGTGGCGGCAATGGCTCGGGGCGTCGGTGGCCACGAAGATCGCTTCGATTGAATCGTCCTTGACCATCTCCTCGAGCGAGGGGTAGGTCTTCTCGCATTTGCACTCCTTGGCCAGCGCCTGGCAGCGATCCGGAAACAGGTCGCTGACCGCCACGACCTCGACGTTCGGATGGTTCTGGAGCGAGAACTGCGAACCGAACCGGCAGACGCCATAACCGACAATTCCCATGCGGATTTTGCGGCTGGAAGTCGGTGTCCACTTCTTGGCGGTGGTTGCGGCGGGTTTTTGCTCCTCGAATCCCTGGATTCGAGGCTTCTCAGCGCCGGCCAGCGCGGTGACCGTCCAAGCGGCGCCGAGGCCGGCCGCTTTCAAGAACGAGCGTCTTGGTGTTGTCGAACCCATACATGTCTCCTTGGCATTTACACACTTGAATGGTTTCGCTGCCCCCCTGTCGTACTATACATGCACCCACCGAAAAAGCTATTGCAAAA